>DASQQM010000052.1:0-6219 GCA_035643475.1 Anaerolineae bacterium
ACCAGTGTTTTGCCTTCGGCTTCCTTCAGATTCTACCTCACGGTAGACACCCTTGCCGTTTAGCTAACAGTTCCCCCTGTCGGGCCTGTAAGGGACTTTCACCCTCAAGTACGTGCGCCATGCCGGGCGCACAAACAAAAAGATTATGGCTTTGCAAAGCCATAATCTTCCATTTTGCTCCCCGGATCGGATTCGAACCGTATGATTTATAAACTCTCGACAGAACTCATTACTGCAAATTAAAGAGCCTTTAACTAGTAAGTTCAATGGCTGGCTTTCTTGATTGAGGGCCTGGGGGCTGTGGTTCTACATACCGCCTCCTTATTAAAGGGGTATATTGAGGTTCTATTTGCAGATCCTCGGATATTCTATACATCGCTGTTTTATATTCTTAACCACCTGTTTTTGCTGGCCCCTAACAGATTTCCAACGAGATAGCGGGCAGTAAATACCCGATTGTCCAGTTCTAAGGCAGCTGTAGCAGTGCTGTTACGCGTTAAAGCGGTATGGCCGAATATGTCCGGGCAAATAGCAGATAGGCCGGTTTCGTGTGCTTTCATGCATCAACGCTTTAATGTGTTAACCGGTTGTGGTACTATATAAGTGAACGGATATTGTCCGAATGGTCCTGGGCCTATAGGAACCATCTTGTTTGTATACCTGCTAGGGGGTGTAGTAGGTGGCAGAAGTAAACAAGAGTTTACAGCTAAAAAAAGAAGCAATCGAGGTTTTTCTTGATTCTCACAAGATACACAAGCGAGCTATAAAAGGGCGCAATCAACGCCAATTTCTTACTGCCTTTATTCTCTCAAACGGCAATAGATCAAAAGCATCTGAAGCATCGGGGATATCCCGGCAGTGCCATTACAAATGGCAAAAGATTGATCCCATCTATGCTGCAGCATTCGAGGAAGCAGAAGATATTGTAGCGGACGCCCTGGAAGCCGAAGCATGGAGGCGAGCTGTTGATGGTGTTGAGGAGCCAATATTTTACCAGGGTGAGTACGTTGACTCGGTGCGCAAATACTCCGATACCCTGCTTATCTTCCTGCTTAAAGGGGCAAAGCCTGAGAAGTACAAAGACAGAGCTCACCAAACGATAGCAGGAGATAAGGACAATCCGCTGCATGTGAGATCAACCGTAACCCGCGACCTCACCGATGAGGAGAAGCTCGATCTTATTCGTAAGGTGGCCATAAATGTCCCCCAACCAGATTAGTCAAAAGGATATCGACATAGCGGCAGAAGAGTCCGTAAAGATAGAGAAGGAGCGCATTAAGGATCGGGCGTACTTTATTAAGAGTTACATCTATATCGAAGATAAAACCGCCCTTGATGGTATAGCTCTCTTTGACCTCTGGCCTAAGCAGCTTGAGGTTTTAAACGTTCTCTCAGGCAAAGCCCGCGAGCAGTTCATAATGCTACTTAAAAGCCGCCAGATCGGTTGCACGTGGCTTGTTCTTGCCGATACCTTAGCCAAGATGCTTAAGCACAAGGGATATATGGCAATATTTATCTCAAAGAGGGATATCCCGGATTGCAAGATAATGACGGCTCGTGTCAAGCTCATGCTGCGGAAATTGCCTAAGTGGCTCATCAGGGAGAAGAAAAAGGCTCCTCCCTGGTGGAATGGCTTAACCTGGGAGGCGACGACGCATGAGGTCATCATCCACAGACCAGATGGAGAAGATTCGCTCTTCTTAGCCTTGGCGGCTTCTCCGGATACTGCTCACTCTTTCACCTCTAATCGAGTGATTTTGGATGAATGGGCTCTTCACCCCTTTGCAGCAGAAATCTGGACCGGAGCGTATCCCACCATGAACAACCCGGAGTTTACGGGTCAAGTTATCGGGCTCTCTACGGGAAGAAGAGGCACGCTCTTTGAAGAGAAGTGGAACGAGGCTAAAGCTGGCAAGAATATGTTTAAGCCGATCTTCCTCAATTGGAGGACCGATCCCAGGCGTGATAAGAAGTGGTATGAGCAGACGAAAAAGAGCCTGCCGACCACATACCGCAGCCAATACCCGGCCAACGAGGCCGACGCGTTCACTGTCGGCGAAGGCGCGTTCTTTGAGGAGTGGGATGAGGATATCAACCTGGCGGGCAACATAACCCCGCCGGCAGACTGGCTGCGCTTTGCTGCCTACGACCCAGGCTACTCCAAGAGCTGTTTTAAATGGTACGCGGTAAGACCCGATGGGTCTCTTCTCTGCTATCGAGAATATGCACCTACTCGGACAACGGACAAGGATCAGGCGCTAGAGATCGTACGGCGGTCCAAATACCCAGACGGTGCCTCTGAAGATCTGGAATACATAGTTTATGATACCTCTGCGCTTACCCCGAGCCGAGACAGCGGCATAAGTACCATTGAGCGGTTTGCAGAGATCTTTGACGAGAACGGGCTTAACTGGTCGATGGAGCCAGCTACTCGGGATCTCGAGAATGGCTGGCGACGCTTACACGAGTGGTTGCAGCCCTATGAGGATGAGGGCGGCAAGCTAACAGCCCTCCTGACTTTTACTAATAACTGTATTGAAACGAGGAGAACCTACCCTTCTTGTGAGGTGAGTAGGGTGAATTCAGAGGATATCAGTAAAGACACGTCGCATGATCCCCAGGATTGCGACCGCTATGCGGTAATGAGTAGACCAGAGCCGGCCGAGATAGACGAGGCCTCAGTACCGCCCCCCGGCTCGGAGGCATGGTGGGACGAGGTATGGGAAGAATATGAGGAAGAGAGGGATCGCTGGATCGGAGGCGATGATCTCGATGAGCCCACATACCTGGTCGGGCGGGAGGCTAACGAGTACTGGGAGAAAAGGAAGCGGGCTTACGAGCGAAAGCAGTGGTAATGATGGTGAAAATAAAGTAGTGCCTCTTCCTGTAGAAATGCGGGTATTTTCAATAAATGGTAAAAATGAAAAGGGCTAAAGGTCATTATTCATTTTACTCCAGCATCCTTTTGTGCTTTGGCAGACAGCCGTCTCTTAAGTTGGCGTGCTCGAAGTACTGCCTTTCCTCGCTTTAGTGCTGTGAGCCATTCCTCTTGAGTAAGGAAAAGAGTGCATCCAGGCGCTTTTATTTCAATAGGGTCTTTCACGGTATCACCCCTAACGCGTTGGCTTGTCCAAGTTACGAAAAAGCTTAAAACGGTATTTCGTCCTGCTTTTCCTTCTTGCCGAACACCTCGGCAACTCTTGCATTGTGCTCGGCATAAGGATCTTCTTTATCGGTGTTTAGCTTAGCGTCCCTGTCCTTGTCCCTAAGGGGTGGGGACACCGAGACAGTTGGTTTATAAAAATTCGCCTGGCCATCCTTCTCGCCGGTTGGGGTAAGTTTGCCCTCTTTTTTAAGCGCAGTGATGCTATTTTTAACCGTCTTTAGCGCAAGCTCTGTATCGTTTGCTACCTGCTCTGCCGTCGCTTTGCTGCGGCCCATGAACGCTATTAGCACCCGATCTTTAGCTGATAGCGAATCGGCAAAGGTAACGTCAGGCTCGGTTTTCTCAAGCGTAAACGCCTTGGTAAAAGTAGCCTTAACGTAGATGGTCTCCCTGAGCGGCCCGAAATTGCTCTTTTTGTGAAAGAGTGCAAGTGTTATCTCGTCCTCTGTAGTGTCAGGCTCAGGATTGCGCTGCAGCTGCCAGATGTTTCGGCTCATGTTCTGCTTGTAGACGCTACCGAAAGCAGTCTTGTCTTTATATCTCTCACCGGTTTTAGACTTACTCTGGTGATCGAGAATAAGGACCGTGCCAAGGCGCCTGAGCTCTCTGAACAATGCCGTTACATCTTTTGCACTTTCAGGGTCACCGCTTACCGCTGCACCGAAGGAATCGATTACAGTTAAAGTTATGTCGTGCTCTTCGACAACCTTGGCGAGCGCGTGAATGATCGAATTGAGACTGCTTACTGTATTCTCCTGCGTTAGTGGTGAAAAATAGAAGAGGCCTTCAGGTGGTTTCTCAAGGCCTAGGCCACGGGCGACTTTATAGGCTCTGCGAGCCTGCTCGGCCTCATCGAGTTCAAAATCGACGTATAGAGCATTGCCTTGCTGGACTTTCTTTCCTAAGAACTGTTTACCGGTTGCCACACAGCACGCAAGATGCAGGCCAATGTAGGATTTACCTTGCCCACCGTCGCCGAATAGTAGGGACGGGTAATTCTCGGGGATGAAATCATCGACAACAAATTGCATGGGATCAGGTTCATGTAGGTCTGAGAATCGCTTAATTTCAAGTGTCCCTGTGTCCCCGTCCCTTATAGGGACGGGACGCCGGGACGCTTCGTATTCCGGGATCTCAGCGATCAACTTTTGAAGGCCTTCCCGCGTACCGCCGGCCTTCACCCAGTCGGTAAGATCGCCCTTTTCGGGTACCCCTGGCAGCCTCTCAATAACCTTGATAGATGCCGCTATACCATGTAATTGTTTAGCTATAGAGTGGACTCTTTTGTAGCCCTCCTTGTCATTGTCACCGATAAGAACAACCCTGCGGTCCCGTAGGTATTGGCTATATTCTGATCTCCAGCTACCGGCACCGAACGGGTTAGTCGTGGCAATAAAGCCTAACCTTTGGGCGGTGAGTACATCTTTTTCACCCCCAGGGACAAGAATAGGCTCATCAAGTGGAGCCTCAACGAGCTTGTGGAGCTCGTAGAGCACCTTCCGGGCCCCATTAAGACCTTTTTTGCCATCAGGGGTATAAACTGGGAAAACCTTATCAGGAGTCCGCTTAATGATATAGAGAGGGTTGCCCTGCTCATCCCGATAGGTATACTCAGCTAAGACGTTGTTATCACTATGGGGCCGCTCTAACCCTAGGACCGCGGTTATATCGCCATAAGAACAACCGGCATGACAATGTAGAAGTACCTTGCTATCACTGCCTAATTTGACCGAAAGACTAGGGTTAGTATCGTTGTGGGCAGGGCACAAAGCCATGTAGCTGTCTCCGCGCTTTTGCACCTTACCTAAGCGCGAAAGAACAGCGCCTAGGCTTGTTTGACCTGCCCCGGCTGAGCTATAGTGGTTGTATCGCATTCAACTTCACCCGCCTCTCGCCTCGCCGCTTGGGTTTGCCGAACCCGGCGGCTTTCTGTTTCAGCCCTCAACTGGGACCACCACCAAGATTGAAAATTTTGTCGATCTCAGCCTTTGGATACCGGTTATAGCGACCAATTTTCCGCACAACCCCCTTTAGCAGACCGTTCGGGCTATTGGTCTGCCTGAATACCCACTGGCGCGGGACGCGCAGGAGCTCTGCGACTTCCTCGGTGGTGAGCAGTTGATTATCTTGCATGTTCATCACCCTCCGGGAATAGGATCTCGATCGGGAGCCCAAATTTCTGTACGCAAAATGCCTTAAACCTTGCGCTTGGCTTTTGCTTGCCCGCTGCAATTCTACTCACATAGGCGTGGCTACAACCGTATTCCTTGGCTAGCTCTGACGTGCCAATGTGTGGTTTCAGCAGCGTTTTTAACATATTCCAACACCTCCTAGTTACGGGACTTGACTAAGTAGCGAATCTCTTGTAACCTATGATTACCGACGGTGATGCAAAATGCAAACTAACGTCACACAAACCGTCACAACGCCGACACAAAGGAGTAAAGATGGATAAATACGAAGTCGCCCGTCGAATTTGGGGCCAGTTTATAAAAAGACGAGACAGCGACCCAGATATACCTGAGGACAAAGAGTTGGTGCCGCTAGTAAAAGAATGGTTCGCTCTTCCAAAGAACCAGGGTAAAACCACCTGGGAGCTTTCCGCTATCGGCGACGCAATAATATGGATAACCAGACGTGCCGTTCAAGCTCTGCATGAGGAGCTTGAAAAAGCGGAGCGCAAGACACCTAGAAAGGCGGAAAACAAAATGCCCGCCAATATGGTTGCTTCACCGGAGACATTCGGTAGGGGTGGACCGTGGTCTGGTGGCTGGTATAGGCGACCTTATAAAATAGACGGAATTGCATTAAAACCGGTGCCTAGCTCAAGGTATGAAATATTTGATCCGTTTAGCACGCATCTCCACGTCGAGTTCCTGAATATGGCTGCCTCCGGTCTTACGACTGAAAAGGTCGAGGAATTCGCCAGCAAATACGGCCCCCTCTTTCTAGGATCACCATTTCAGGAAAGATTTAATGTTTCCAAGGAGAACGAATACCACGAATCCCTCGAGGCCTGGATAATAGCAGCAAACCTATTTTTGCAGTTTGAG
>DASQQM010000053.1:0-4394 GCA_035643475.1 Anaerolineae bacterium
CGTGCTCTATTGCAAGATCCCTCACTTTTACTATAACCTCTTCTACACGCTTTGGAGCTTTAACATCTTCGATGTCTTTCTTAAATTGAGCTGCTTGCTTAACATAGCCGCTTCTTTCGGATATCAGTTTAACGATCTCTCGATCTATTTTGTCTATGTTCTGCCTAATCTCATCTATGCTTGTGCACCCAGACATGAGTATTCTTTCTCTTCATCGATCCTTCTATTCAGCCTTTCTGCTGATGGCTGGTGGCTGACCGCTTAAAATTCCCCTGCTGGCCACTTTATAGTATGGGAGTTATTCTTCATTAGCCCCTGGTTATTTACAAAATATTAAGCTTTTCTCTTACGTCCCTTATGGTCGCTCTGCATATCGGCCTTACCTGGTGTAAGCCTTCTCGTAAGACCTCGTCGACTATTCCCGGCTCCTCCTCTATCTCCGCACGCTTCTCCCTAAACGGAGCGAGCGTATCTATTATTCTATCTGCAAGCTGGCGCTTACATTCCATGCATCCCCAAGCGGCCTCACGGCAATTTGTCTCAATTTCCTCAAGCTCTTTCGGCGGCGTCGTGTAGGCCTGATGCGTCGGATAGACGACAGCGCACGCTTCCGGCTTACCGGGATCGGTCTTCTTCATTCTCGCTGGGTCGGTTACCATCTGGTTAACCTTTTTTCTGATCGTATCGGGATCATCGGATAGGTAGATTGCATTCCCGTAACTCTTGCTCATCTTCCTGCCATCAATACCGAGCAATCTTTTTACCGGCGAGAGGAGCGCCTGGGGTTCCGCGAAGTAATCTCCATACAGGTAGTTGAACCTCCGCACTATTTCCCTTCCCAACTCAAGGTGGGGCAACTGGTCCTCTCCTACTGGTACTAACTCACCCCTGGGGAGTATGATATCTGCCGTCTGTAGGATTGGATAGCTCAAGAACCCGGCGGTTGATATATCTTTCCCGGTTATCTCCTCGAGCATCTCCTTATATGTTGGATTTCTTTCAAGCCACGATACCGGTGTTATCATTGATAGGTACATGTATAGCTCCGCTACCTCGGGTATCTCAGATTGCCTATATACAAAGCTCTTCTTTGGATCGAGGCCGACGGCAAGCCAATCTATTACCATTTCACGCGTATCATTCGCAATTTCACCCACATCATCGTACTTTGTCGTGAGTGCATGCCAGTCAGCAACGAAAAAGAGGCACTCGTACTCGTCCTGAAGCTTTACCCAATTTTGGAGGGTACCGAAATAGTGCCCCAGATGCAGCCTCCCGGTCGGTCGCTGCCCACTTACTACTCTTTTAGCCAAAAACTATCCATCTCCTTGTAAGTAAATCTTTTAGTATATAGTAGCCAGGAGCAAGAATTCAGAATGGGTGGTTATCTGCCCCTTGCCTATTTTACATCCGCGGTTATGAAAATCTACCGCTTGATTATATAACAATTTTTGCCAGGGCCGCTCTATTTTGATCCTCAATCCTAATCCCGGCCTTATTAAATATTGTACGGAACTGGCACGCCGGTAAATATTAACCGCAACATAAACTCGATTGGTCGCCCCAGGACAGTATTAAAAAATCCCGGAACCATTACGATTAAGAGCAGGAGGATTACAAATCCGTACTGCTCAAAACGGTACCATGGTTGCTGCATTCTGCTTGGGAGAAAGTACGGGATTATCTTCGACCCATCAAGCGGCGGTATAGGCAGCAAGTTAAAGATACCGAGCATTACATTAATCCACACCGTCACCATTAGCAGCGTCGCAATACTATGAGGCAGTGGCAGATAAAAAAACTTTGCTAAAATGAATGCTGTGGCGAAATTTGCCAGCGGTCCGGCTAAACCCACAAGCATCATATGCTTGCCAGGCTTTTTAAAACGATAGGGGTTAACGGGCACCGGTTTTGCCCATCCAAAACCAGCAATTATAATCATTAGCGTCCCAACTGGGTCGAGATGCTTTATCGGGTTTAGTGATAATCTTCCCTGCTCTTTTGCTGTAGTATCTCCAAAAATAGAGGCAGTCATTCCATGCATAAATTCGTGAACTGTAACAGCTATAAGTAGCGCAGGTATTCTATATAAAAGCTCTTCTATATTAAGAAATCCCAACTATTCCTTCCTCTCCTCACTAAGGTGGCCAAAGCGATTGAGCACGAATTCCACTTCGTCCTCCGGTGTCTCCACCCTTCCGTCCAGTTTTGCTGCCAGCAAATCCTTCAAAACGATATTATACACCTGAGAAGGCGGGAATCCCATTTTTCGTAAACTGCGCCCATCCACCGATAGCTTCACCCCTCTAAGGCTCGATAGATAGTAATGGATCCTCTTTTGCACCTTCCGGTTCGGTGTTAACGCGTGTGCAAATACGAGCGCTTCAGCTGAGAGTGGATGGAGTAACTTGTACATATCGCTGTTTTTCATCCGTAGCGTATCTTCTAGCCTCTTTACTATCCCTGGAACAGTTACTACTAGTTCTACTAGCCGGGTTGTATCGGTTTTTCTCAACTTCATCCGCTCGCACCAGGCCTCAAGATCTTTCTTTGTCAGGTTTCGCAGCAACGCTGCCAGGTAAAGAATTCTTCTTTGAACGCCGGCTGCGAAGTGATAATCGAGTTCTCGAATTGCCTCGTCAACGCGTGTGAAAAGCGCCTTAAGCCCGCTATCTATCTCGATATTTAACTCAAGGATTTTAAGAGCACCTAGCTCATCAAGGCGCTTTAATATTTTAAACGGCATGTCCTCAGCCAGTATCAGCATAAGCTCATCCCGTATTCTCGTATCTGAGAGATGACCTATCAGCTCCATATCTACCGCTTTCTTTAGTAGCTCTTCGGTCTCCGATTCTAACCGGAAGCCGAGCCGCTGCTCAAAGCGGATTCCTCTGAAAATCCGCGTTGGGTCCTCAACAAAGCTTAAATTATGCAGTATTCGTATCCGCCCGTTTTTGAGGTCGCGCTGCCCGTTAAAGAAATCCAGCAATTTTCCGTAATCCTTCGCGTTCAAGCTCACCGCCATAGCGTTAATGCTAAAATCGCGCCGCGCAAGGTCCTGGCGTATAGACGTCGGCTCCACCTGGGGCAGCGCTGCTGGCTTCTCATAGAACTCCGCCCTTGCCGAGGCAAAATCTACCCTGAACCCGTCGGGGAGGATAACGACCGCCGTCCCAAACTTTTGGTGGGGGCGTATCCTCGCATTGAGCTTCGCCGAAACGATACTGGCGAACTCTATTGCATCGCCCTCTACGACAATATCGACGTCGAGGTTTCTATAATTTAACAGCAGATCCCGGACTATGCCGCCAACAAGGTAGACTGAGAACCCCGACGCATCAGCCAAATTACCGATCTCAAGTAGTAGTGCTTGCACCTCTTTCGGAAGCAGTGTTTTTATCTTCTGAGCTATCTCGCCTCTACTGTACTGGGGCTTTGCTGTCTTGAAATAACTCGACCTGCTGAAATAATTCATACCGCCGAGCGCCTTTAAAACATCGGTTCTACTTACGATCCCAATCACTTTCCCACCATCGACGACGGGGACGCGGCCGATATCCTCATCGCTTAGGAGCCTCTGTATCTCAGGAAGCGGAGCGTCCGGTGGTATCGGCTCGACTCTTCTCATCATAAATCCCTTAACCGGCGCATGGCTTAGACCGTGATGCGCCGCTTTATCGACCTCGCGCCTCCCGATTAGCCCGACGAGCTTTCCGTTTTCCACAACAGGTAGTCCGCTATAGCCATAGCGTATCATTAACCTATTGGCATCTTTTATAGTTATACTCGCGTCAACCGTCCTCACGGGGGTCGACATTATTTCACGAGCGGTGGGTGGCTGCTTTACGTGCTCGAGAAGCTCTTTTATGAGCGTACCCTCGACTGAATCCAAATCCGTCTCTTTTACCGAAGCGGATGCTGCCTGGGCATGCCCGCCACCGCCCAGCTCCTCGAGTATCTTCCCGACATCCACCACATCGGTGCGGCTTCGACCGATCACGTAGATGCGATCATCGTGCTCTAGCAGGGCGAATATCGCCTCAATGTTCTCGATATCTGCTATCTTATGCACCACGACCGATCCGCCCTCTATGTATTCATTAACCTGTGCCCTTGTGATTATTACGGGAGTCCCGTTTATGTCGATTACTTTAGCCGCATGGAGAAGCCTATCAAAGAGTTCATGTTGTTCCAGTGCCAACGCGGGATTCAAAAACCGGTGGATCATCTCTATGTTAGCCCCATTTGCCATCAGGTACGCGAGTGCTTCCGCGTCATCGTATACTGTCGTCTTAAACGTCAGGGAGCCGGTATCCTCGTGTATTCCAAGAGCAAGAAGCGTCGCCTCAAAAGGCGTTATGGGAACGCCTTTATCCCGTATTATCTTTGTGAGT
>DASQQM010000054.1:0-5896 GCA_035643475.1 Anaerolineae bacterium
TGTGCAGTTGAGCCATGCGGCCCCGGGAATTTATGGCACCCATTGCACATGTAGGTTGTAGCAGATCCTTCGACTATGGAGTGCGGAAATTCAGAGGGCGCCATGCCGGCGGGCTGCGGATGGCACTTGTCGCACAGAGCCCTGTTCTCAAATGCAAGTCTGGCATGAGACCCCTCGGCCCAGCCCGGTGGGTGGGGCATCTCAAGGCCGTGACACCGGATGCACTCGTTCTTCCACAGCGCCGGGGGGTGGCAGTTACGGCAGTGCGAAAGCGGCTTTACGTCGAATTTCGTGAACTCTCGACTTGCGGTACGCATATTGGTATCGGCCTGGTTTGGATGGCACAATGTGCATTCCGAGCTCACCTTCTTGTTGTTGTGGCAGCTGATGCACTTATTCATGGTGATTCGTTTGGCGTTATTTGCGATGCGGTGCGGGGCGTTGGCATGGCACTCGACGCATTGGGTGCCGGTCGCCAGGAATTCTTTATGGCTGACGCGGATATTGTAGCGATTGACCGTTTTAGTAGAGACTTCCCGGTGGCACCTGAGGCATGCGCCGTTATCCACGCTAGCCTGTAACGGCGTAAGGTAACTACCGCTTACGTAGGAGAGTACCCACCTCGCGTAATCGAATTTATTGACAACATAGCCTGCTAGGCCGGGCTTTTGATGGCATCTGATGCACTTGATCCCCTTGTGCTTTGCAACCATCTTACTCGACTGCTTCTTATCCTTATGGCAGTTAATGCAGATATCCGGCTGACCAACGTAGTCGAAGCCATATCCAATCGCTATCGCTGCAAGTGATCCTATTACGATCAGGCTCACCAGAACCTCCCGCAAGGACCGGGAAGGGCGCTTCAGCATCACCTTTGGGAGTTTCGGCTTCTTGCGATCCCTAATAATGGTGTAGATGAGGTAACCCAATATTCCTGCAAAGGCAACGATAACAAGAAATATGCCGCCCAAGAGCGCCGTTTGCATTGGATCGGCAGATGGGCTGCTGAGCGTATCGGCAAAGCTTCTTGTAAGCCGCTCAATTATTTCACTCGGGTTGAATCTGACCTCATCAAACGAGTTAGGATTCACCGCGAATCACCTTTCTTAACTCCCTTAGCTTATCCTGGGGTATGCCAGGATGTATGTGCTGTGAGTGGCAGCGGTCGCATCCTTGTTTTTGATGGCATGCATAGCAGAGCTGGGTGCCACGCTTCTTAGCCTCTTTGGGATGAACCTCTAAGAAACCGGCCGGGTGCGGCATCGCAATCTGGTGACAACTCTGGCATAGCGAGCCCTTATGGCACTTCATGCAGCCATCCCGTGATCTCATGGCCTCTTTCCCGTGGATGTTCATCCACGCTTCTGGATGGGGCATGTTTACCGAGTGACACCGTAGACAGAAATCATCCGAGTGGCAGATCTTGCAACTCTTAACGTTACCCATACCGTGGAGGTTGCGCCAATCTCGCCCGTGCGTTAGCTTCCATGGCCCTTTAAAGGTGCGGTCGAGCTGATCAACCTCCTCTATATGGCAGGTATTACACTTGGCACCCGGGTTTTTTCCTACATGGCACTCGGCACACTTGCCCATGGTAGCAAACCGCGGATTCGGCACTGCCTTCCCGTGAACCACCGTGCTGTGGCACTCGGTACACTCATATGAGCGCTTGACAATCGCCTTATGGTTCATGCGAAGCCCGTTGCTTACCGTCGTCGTCTTGTCGTCTGTGTGGCACGAGCGGCATACGACGCTCGGCACGCGCGACGGGGTGGCTCGCTCGCCCAGGAGAGAGAGCGGGGAGAGAAGAACCATACGAAAGATATCAATTCGCTGCCCCAAAAAACTCGTTATATCTGATCGCCGGTGGCAGAGGTTGCAGTTGAACCTCCAGTGATCACTTGCTTGCCAGGAGGCATGCTCTTTGCTGTGGCATATCCCGCAAAATGATGGTTGTGATGAGAGAGCGGATATACCATTTGCTACTACGATCACTATGCCGATTATAAGAAACGCGACCGTGCTTCGCTTTAACTTCATATCGACCTCGTGCCGGAAATGGCGCTTACTCACCTCTCCCGAAGCGCGGATTTTTCGCATAGGTGTTCAACTTGGGCGCAATGTACTCGCCGATGTCTCTCAAGTTCTTCTTGGGGTCTTTCGGGATGAAGTTCGTATAGGACGTAATGACCTTGATTGAGAATCCCTTAAATGGCCATCCGATAAAGTAGCTGCCGTAATCGTTCGAGAAGCCGGAGTATGCCTTCTTGCTATCGAGCATTATCGCCCCTTGCTCTTTGGAGAATCTTGTCTCCAGGGTCTTTTTAAGAGCCTCATCAGCGGCCTCATCGTTGCCGTGGTACCGTATCACCACGTATGTGGTAAGCGGTGTCTTGACCGTGTATTTTTCATCGCTCGGCTCGAAAATCGCTTCAGATGCCCTCCCGTCGCTGCCGGGCACCTCATGACGGGCGTTCGTATAGCAGCCCTTCATGTGCGGCGGCAGCAGTGTGACCGGGTCGATACTCGGCTTCGGGCCGGAATACTTCTTAACCCGTTTGACGCCTTTAAGGGATGCTTGTAGCTTTGCCAGTCCTTCCCTGGAATCGCTCATCACCGCGGCTTCTTTTGCCGCCATCGCGATTGCCACAACTGAGGAGAGTACGATTGCGATGGCAGTGATTAGGATAACAATGTTATCTCTTGATAACCGTTTCGCGGTTAGATTGCGCATTACAACAAACCTCACGCTAAAAACTAACCCATGGCTCATAGTAGAGAAAAGCCTGGCTCTCACTCATTATATCACAAGAGGCGCTGTATGACCCGCGTAAATGGTCGATACTGGCGCGGGTCAGACGCCCGTATTCTATTAGAAAAATAAAAGAGGTGCTGGGTTTCCCCAGCACCTCTTGTGTGCGATCATGAGTATTTCTTGTATGCTGTACCGGTAAGCATTACTGGCTGACACCAATATCGCTGTGGCACCTCAAGCAGACCTGGTCGATGTGCTCGGTGGTCTTGTCGTAGGCAGTGGTAACCGGGTTGCCGTAGTTGTCTGTACCGTAGGTCCACGGCTGAGTGGTCGTGGAACCATCACCAGCGACGTATGGGCCAACGGTGTTGCCGAGGAACTTCGTCGAGCCCTCATCGCCCGCATGCGGGAAGTCAGACTTCGCAGCCATCTTCTTGTACCCGCTCGGGAAGATATGGCAGGTTGGACCACAGGTGTTCGACGGATGCATATCGGTGACGTGGCAGCTGTAGCACTGCGCTGCGTTGTTCGGCTGAGCAGTGACCATATACGGTACCGGGTGGGTACGGCTGGTATGCGCGTGCTCGCCAAACTCCTCTCCGGTAACTGTGCGGTAACCGATGTTCAGGTTGTGGCAGTCAGCGCACCATACAGCCAGATACGATCCATCATTAACGCCGGTCGGGACGCCTTCCCATGCTGTCCAGATTGTGTAGACTGTATCCGGATCATCTGGGGTACCGCCTACCTGGCCGGTGTTAGATGCTGTGATGGTGGTGTTCGGAACCTCAACCGGTCTTGCAACGTTTAGGAGAGTTCCATGACTAAGGATTTGACCACTCGGGTCCAATAATTGCTCGTTCCTGTCGCCCCTCATCAGAGTCGAGCTGTCGCAGGAACCTGACGGAGCGTTCCTCAGAAGCTTGTACCCAGCTGTATCCGCACCTGGCTTCCAGATTAGTAAGCTGGCGTTGTGTACCTGGTGGCAGGTCATACATTGAAGCAGAACCGGACCGAACATCTCTTTCCCGTGACGCGCCTTGACCTTGTACATCTCATTCTTAGCTACGTCATACTGGCGAACCTTAACCGTTTGGGTGATGAGCCCGTCGTTGCTGCTCAGCGTCCTGTCCTCAGCCCACTGCCACCTGCTGCTGTCCGGGATCTCCGGGCCAGCGCCGATGGTGTGGCCGTTGCTGGTATACTTACCCTCGACTGAGCCGTAATAGGCACCTTTCTCACTGTGCCTGGCATCACCGATATGGCAGTAATCGCATGCGCTATCAGCATTATCAGCCCGTAACAGGTAGTAGATACCATCTGCGCGGTGGACTGCGTGGCAGGTCTTGCACTTGTTAGAAGTGGTGATGTACGCACCGTGCGGACCCCTGCTTGACTCGTCAACGTCGGGGGTATTAGGATCGTCAACCATGTTGTAGAGTTTGTCAGTCTGATCATCGAACGGCCGATATGAACCCTCAGTCTTGGTGCCCCACTGGTCGGTGTAGGACCAATTAGAAGCGCCAGTTGTGTCGCTGTAGGTCTGCGGAACGCTGTCAGCGACAGGAAGCGCGAACGCGATTCCACCCATTGCCAGAACAAACGCCAGTGCCATTGTAAGCACTAAAGCTTTTTTCATCTTGTTCACCTCCTTCCATTAATGGAGTAAAGGTTATCTAAATGGCGTATACCACATAGTGAAATTGCGCACAAAATTTTCCTATGCGCCCGCTCTCTTCATTTATCAAGGAACCGGGATTTTACCGTTACGAAAGGCATTTACTATATCTTAGCAGGAACAGTATTTCACAATAGGCTTTTCCACTGAATTATCAAGCATAAATAATATTTCCAACCTATTATCGATTTACCGGTGTATTGCCGCTGAAACTATCACCTCTAAACGCAGCCCAATACACCGATGATTACTCACTTATACTGTTATTAAATGTGCAGAAAACTGTTTGCTCGCTGAGGTAAACCTACCATAATTTGAAAACCTGGTAAATACCCTGTGGGGTATAAATTACGATTTTTATGTAAAAAAAATGAATTTTTTTACAAGTAAAACACCTAACAGACTACGTGGTAACCCTATTGCTGAGCCCTTGCTGCAAATGCGCTGGTGGCTATGGCCGGTTGGAGGTGGCAGTCTCTACCATCGTAAAGATGGTGTCGCCACTGGCAGTGCTTGGCACCATCTTTGGCGGGCGCCTTTGCATACTATGGAGCATGATACCGGTAGCTCTTATTGGCGTAATGCAAGTGGACTGGATACTTACAATGAAAAGGCACGCGGGATAGCGTGCCTTTTTGATCCTCTTGTTTCGTGCCGGTGTTTTAGGCGGGCTCGCCTGCCGGGCTTTCAGATTGCACATCCACTAAATCATCATAGCGCTTAGCTACAATACCAAAGCTTGGGGCAGCATCTGCTACTTTATTGCTTTCGGTCAGCAATACAACGCGCCCTTTAATCTCTTTGGCAAGAGAGAGGACATCTGCTTCTTCGGCGCTACAACCTATCTCCGATGTTATGGTTGTAGCCAGATCGGGGGAGTGCGGCTTAGTTTTCAAAAGCTTCCCAAGCTGCACGCCATTGTCTTCGACGTCTTTATACCGGCCAAATAATGGGCCAGCCACGTACACGTTGCCAAGTTCGCTGATGATTGAAGCAGCATGCCCTTTACTTAGAGCCTCTCTCAGGAATGCTTCATCAAGCACATACTTGAAAGAACGCCTGCGCAGTATCCACGCCACCAAGGCCACCAAGGCGATCAGTGCGGCAATCGGCAGACCGTAACCAGTGAGTCTTTCCGCTGGAGTAATAAGCGGGCTCGGGATTCTGAGAACCTGCACCCGGTCGTTGAACTTGTCCGCGATGGCAAACGTCTCATTGCCACCGTAAGCGATGCCTGCCGGATAGTAGAGCTCACCCTCGTTATGGCCCCAGCTTCCTACCTTATTAAGCACCTTGCCTTTATTATCCATGATATAAATCTCACCAGCAAAGGCATCAACTACGTAGAGGATGCCGTCATCGTCGATTGTAATGCTTTCCGGGAGTCCGAATGTGCGGTCTTTATCCTTGAGTAGATCCCCTTTCTTCGATGGCGGTTTTCCGTACGTCCATAGGCTTTTGCC
>DASQQM010000055.1:0-4136 GCA_035643475.1 Anaerolineae bacterium
AAACATGCGACAGCTACCATGTTCTCAGATCACATGGAAGGGGAGAAGCGTTCCTGATGAAGAAAAAATCGAGCCCAAAAGAAAAGAATAATCTCTTAAGCGACCCCTTGCTGTTGCTTCTCTCCTCGGTTTTAGCCCTTCTTCCGGTTATCATGGTCCCGTTCGAAGCGGATGTGTACGCACTTCCAAAGGTTACCTTTCTTTACATTTCCAGTCTGGCATTGGTCTTTTTCTACATTATCCGGGTTACCCGCGTGAAAAAGTTTGTTTTTTACCGATCCACCCTCGATCTACCGGTAATAGCAACGCTAGTCTATGCCGCCGCCTCGCTGCTCTTCTCCAGGGAGCCGCTTCTCGGTTTAGTCGGAAAGTATGGCTGGTACGAGACACTTCCGGCGCTCCTGTGTTACGCGATCATCTACTTTTTATCGGTTCAACTGGTTAGAGACGATGAGAGATTAGAGCGTATGCTTAAAGTGCTGTCCCTCGGCTTCATCCCGGTTATTCTATACGCGCTGGTGCAATCGGCGGGGCTTGAGTTTCCAAATATCCCACTGCTGAAAGTGGGAGTGCGCTCGAGCCTTGCAAATCCGTTGTTCCTCGGTGCCTACCTTGTCATCATGCTGCCTCTCCTTTTTAGCCTGGCGAAGAATGCTCGTGAAGAGAACTGGAGGCTACTGATATGGGCCTTGGTACCAACTGGGGCCACTATCCTCTTGCTCTCTAAATTCAGGGGGGCATGGTTTGGCCTGGCGATATCTATATTAGTGATCGGTATAGTATGGTGGCGCTCACGTGCAGTTCAGACCAAGAACTGGCGACGCCCCAGAACTACCGGTCCACGGGCCACCAAGGTAAAAAACAGGCGGGCGCTCATCGCGGTCATAGCGGTCGTAGTGGTTATTATCTCGCTTGCACTTCTTGTATCTCCTGAGCGCACTGGAAAGCAGTTGAACGCAATGTTTACGCTCTCGGAGAGATCGGCTGAGGCTAGGATTGAGACATGGAAGGCGTCCCTTGCAATGATATCAGATAGGCCGCTTTCGGGGTTTGGGCTTGAGCAGATGGGCTACTGGTTCCCCGCTTATAAGACGCCGAGGCACGCCACGATCGAACCGCGTACGGTGGAGGACCATGCCCATAATGACCTCCTCCAGGCCGCTGTTACCATGGGCATACCCGGATTACTGTTATATATCTGGATGTTTACGATGGCGATTCTTACCCTGCTTAAGACAAGGGAGACTTCGTCTTATGCAATGGGGCTGTTTGCAGCGATTACCGGCTACGTGATACAGGCACAGGTAGGCATACCGGCGGTCTTCATTTCACCGGTTATATGGGCGCTTCTCGGGATCTCGATGGGTGTCACTCAGCACGGCAGGAGGGTAGAGGTTGCATTTCCGCGGTGGTTTAAACCGCAAGTTGCTATATATATTATTGGGGTAGCTTTCGCAGGACTCTCTTTGTTTGCGCTTAAGCCGATTATTGCCGATATCCATATCTATAAGGGGCAGCGGATTGCCAATACCTCTTTTAACCGGGCATTGCCGGAATTTGAAACGGCAATTCGCCTTTACCCCTACCAGACCGCTTACGCAAGGGCAGCCTCGGAGTTTTACCTCGATTACGCAAACTCACCCCAGAACAGCATTTTTGCGCAACGGGCTTCTTTAATTGCTGAGCAGGGGCTCCATTACAATAAGAGGGATTTTGAGTTGGCCTACATGGTAGGTACGGCGAATCTACGTAGCTATAAATTTACCGAAAACGATATGGCGCTCTCAAAGGCGGAGCGCTATTTTGGGCAGGTTGAGAAGTTATGGCCAAGCTTGCTCCTCGTAAAGGAAGGTTTATTTGAGGTCGCCTTTGAAAAAGGCGATATGAAAGAGGCAGCGGTACGAGCAGAAGAGCTGGTAAGAATGGGCGAAGAAGATCCGAAGGCCTACTACGTGCTCGCAACGGAGGCCCAGAAGAAGGGTGAGCACAAGAAGGCAGAGCGATATTTTAAAAAAATGGAAGAGCTCAGAACCAAATCACCGCAGGGTATGTAGTAAAGTACTAGAAAATCCCGGAGGGCTCATCTGATGTATCGCCGTAGCAGCAGACGAGATTTCGCCCGCGCTGCTTGCAGACGGTAAGGGCGGTGTTTACGGCGCTTATGAGACTGTCACAATCAGTGCCCAGGCACGGGAATTCGGCTACGCCGATACTGATCGAGAGGCGGACTTCCTCTTCGTCCTCACCAACGAATATATCATTAACCTGACGCCGTATGCGGTTTGCGAGCACTGCCGCTTGCTGGCAGTTGGTACTCGGCAGTATCATCGCGAACTCATCCCCACCGTACCTGGCCTTGTAATCGGTCTGGCGCGAGCAGGTATTTATTATCTCAGCGACCTTTTTAATGATCCAGTCTCCCTTGGCTAGGCCGAAGGAATCGTTGATGTAGCCGAGGCTGTCTAGATCCATTATGAGCACCGAAAAGCGGCCGCCGTATCTCTTGCCCCTCTGGACCTCCGCATCCAGCGCCTCGAAGAAGTGGCGGCTATTATTTAGACCGGTGAGGTTGTCGGTCACGGTAAGCTCTTTGTTCTCTTCGAGCAGTAGCGCTTTCTGAAGGGCAAGTGAAGCCTGGCCCGTGAACGCAGAGAAAAGCGACATCTCCCTGTCAGAGAAGAGCCTCGGCTTAAAATCACCGATGAAGAGCAAACCGATTACCTCATCCGAATCTCTGAGGGCAGTTGCAAGGACCGCGGTTGTCTCCCCGTTCATGACCGGATTATCGAAAAGGGGCTCTTCGCTGATGTTTGGGATAAAGAGCGGCCCTTCCCCATCGATAAGCCGCTCCATAATACCCCCTGGCTGAAGCTCCCAGCTGTAGTCCTTATCGGGTTCCTTGGCGTAGCCGATAACCTCGGCGAGCTGGCAAACCTCATTTCTCTCATCAAAAGTAATCAGGCTCCCGGCCTGGCTCCCCGTCATATCGATTGCGCCCTGCACTATTGCGCGGTATATATCCTGGCTCTCCTTTTGCGATGCGAGTTCTAGCGCGATTGTGGAGATGTTGTCGGTATCTTTGCTATACCGCTCATGCCCCTCTACTAGCTCCTTGACGATGTCGAGACACCTGCCCTTGATCACCTCGGCACCTCCTGCGTCCTGGAGCGCGGAACCACCATCCGAAGCGTCCACTACGACGTCCACGTTGCTGAGGGATAATAACTGATCAACTTTTTCAAATAAGGGTATGCCCAACTCCAGGGCGATTGAAGCGCTCGTTGACCCGGACCCGTTATCACAGAGCCCGACTACGTTAATCGATTGGCATTCATGTAACGTGGATACAAGGGGGGCTTCTTCGTTTCCGGTGCTGATTATTGCAATGTTTACTGCTTCCTTTCTTCTCACTACCTGCAACCTCCAATCGGTCTCCGGAATTTTAGTCCTTTAAAAATTATCGTCTTATCCCTTTATAAGCTTTAGCTTATAATTTAGCAATCTGACTATTAAGCAGTTGGTATTTATGCTGTTAGGAGAGGGTAATACAACCATTCATCATTGCGAGCGACCAAAGGGAGCGTGGCAATCTCTCCTAACGATAACTCATAGTATGCTTGACGCTGTACTATGGCAACTTTTTAGCGAAATGATCGGGTGCCCTCTCTGAAAAATTCGATGTGATTCTTTGGTGCAACAAATTCGATAATCGGGCGGTCATCGGTATTTAGCAGTATGGGGTTTCCATTTGGAAGCGTTCCCCGGACGAGCTCTAAAACTGTTGTCGGGTCTGCAAAGAAGCTAAACTCAAGATTCGAAAGTGAGAGCCTGTCACGCGCTGTCTTGCGCACATCTTCCGAGATCTCTTTAACATCGAGTTTTCTGTCTCCATTTACGCCGATTAACATGACATCCTGCGCCTCGTTTGCCCCGTAGTTAACTCCCCAGACGTATGTTTGCGGGAAGACGGAGGTAAACGTTTTAAACATCATCAGCATATCCTCATCCCTCATAATATATCGAGGAATCCATTGGCAATAAACGCCGTTTCTATTTAGTCGCTTAGTGGCAAGCTCGAAGAATTCCTGCGTAAAGAGATGAGACACATGTGTTGAAACCGGGTAGCTCGGCTCAGA
>DASQQM010000056.1:0-4123 GCA_035643475.1 Anaerolineae bacterium
TGCCGTTTGTCGTGTATACAGAGGATTAACGGTGTGATGCTGATTCTAACCCTTAAACTACCTGATAAACCAGCGTACCTAGTTAAGGATGAGGATAATTCTGGAGGCATCTCCCTGAACTCATTGCTGGTCCTCATCAGATAGGCCTACAGGCGGTTATTTCTCCTTTAATTGATCCAGTAATGACTATTGCCTATAATAAATTATGTTAGATTAAATCCCGGGGGGTAGCATGTACTGGTTACGATCTCTAGTAATATTAGCTACTGGTTTGATAATTATCTCTGGCTGTAGTAGCAGCTTTCAGTCAGAGATACTACCAAAATCCGATCGAGCAAGTAAAGTGCAGGAGTTTACTGTGGTGTGGCCGGGCTCTGCGCCTTGCCCGGTGCTCGCTTACCGTGGTTTTGAATACCGCTCTGGTGGCATTCGCAGGGAAACCATCGTGCGGGGTAACCTTGCCGATTTCAGGCACATAGGCAAGTACGGTGACCTGGACATTTATGTTCGTAAAGAGAAAGGGCAAACGCCACCTCAGACTTTATGGGTTAAACAACGTGCACATACTAAAAATAGTGGGGATTTAATGCTTCCTCTATTTAAGAGAGCTGGTAAAGTATCGCAAAGCAAGTCCCAGATAGATCGCTCAACAAGAACTGATTCAGACATAGAACTGAAGTTTAGCTTACCGCAGAAAAAGTTTACGGTCAGCAAAGAGTATGCCGCTAAGGCCTGGCTCGTAGATCCTAGCCGCAAGGAGAGCTTAATTAGCACGACTGGTGGCTGGGGTGAAAGTTTTGAAATTACTGTGCTAAACGCGGACGGCACGGTCGCGCCGAAACGCGCATACACGGTCAAAACACGTAAAGCCGGCCATGGGTCCGGACTCGTTGAGCTCGATTATAAGCTGATGCTTATTACGTTTAATAAACCGGGAAGCTATAAAGTATATTGTCATCCAAAAGATGTCATGCTGCACAAAGTGAAGGTCAATAGCCAGGCCGTTGATACGCCGCTTAACCTCAAAACAGAGCCGATTAGTATTTTGGTAAGGTAGGCTAACAGCCTACTAACAGTATTCCGGTAGCCTCTATGCATCTCTCCTAGCCATCCTCTTTACTAATCTAACAAGATTAAGAGGATACACTTAGTATGCTGATGATTGATCTACTAGCTCCATCTATGTATGATTATGATACAGGTAAGCGTTAGCGAAGGGGTAATATGCATCACCTGCGCCCGGTAATTGTTCCCATCATCTTAGTCTTTATAATCGGCTGCAGTGTCCAAAAACCAGTAGTAAAATCCGATATGGTAAAGGAGCAGCAACACGTATTGCGCTCGACCGCGGCCAGCCCTGATTTAAGGCTCTCCTTTGAGATGCCCCGGAATTGCATTGTGGGCAAAGAGTGTTATGCAAAGGCGTGGCTTACAAACACGGACGATAAGGATATCGTATTTGCGCCCGGCTACCTACTAGAGGTCATTGCTGCTGGTAAAGATAACAAAGCGAGGTCCCAGGGCACATTTCTTGATCTACATAGCTACGGTCCGGTGACCCTTAAGAAAGGCGAGAGCACCGTTCGCAACATCCCGGTGAAAATTAGTGAGCCGGGAAAATACACGCTTGTTTGCCGTGCGGCAAGCGGCCAGGGCCATCAATTGACCCCAGATGGCGTCTATATATGTGGCGATCCACCCGCCCTTAAGGCGGGGCCGATTACGGTCACCGTCACGCCAGGTCCGAAAAACGCGGCGAGTGAGCGGCCAGAGACGCTTCGCTACATCGAGGCCAATTCAGAGCTTGAGCTCTCGCTCGAGCTGCCACAACGAGAGTTTTATGCGGTTGGGGAGAAATATACCGCTAAAGTAACTCTCACCAATATAAGTAACAGGCACGTCGTGCTTTATATGGATACCGGGCTATTTGATGTTAAGGTTATAGATACAAGCGGCACCCACGTCTGGCCATCGAAGGACCTTGTTACAATAGATTCCCTTGAAAAATACTCGCTGTCAAAGGGTAAGAGCTATAGTAAAAGCTACGAATTTTGGGTTGATGAGCCCGGTGCATATAAAGTAGTGTGTTGCACCAATGATGGAGAGGGAAAGGCACCACCCGCAGACAAACCGTACCGTTCTGGCGGCGCAATATTTACGCTACACTCACCGTCAAGGCTTACGATTGACCCGGTTACTATTATTGCTAGCCGTGATAATTACAGGTGACCGAGCTTTTTTAGTTTGTACCAGCTGGAAATACCTGGATACGTCCAAAAAGCTACGATACTTCCGAGAACGAGGGAAACGATAACTAATGCTAGTCTTTTCAATTCTCATCTTCTCCTTTTACTGTAGCGCTTGTCGAAATTATTCAACGGGGAACTGTCTACCCCGTGCGATACTCATTGAAACATAGAGCTAAGCTTATAATACAAGTATTACTCTCTTATAGGAAGTGCTCCCTACTTACCTCGGAAGTAGCTATCTGCTGCCAATAGTTAGCTATAAGCCGTAGTCCACCGTAGCTCCGCCGCTTAAGGCTGCCCTTGCGTCGGGATCAACGTTCTTAAGCTACGGGAGGCGTACGCTGCTATTCTTTCTCCTGTATTCTTTTCTGCTGGCTCTGGATTTTAGTTACGATATCCCCCTGCTTACTTGATAAAAAGTTCGCAATCTAGCACCGATAATCATTTTTCAGGGTGAATATAATTAGGCGCTCTTTTAGATACATTCAGAATACAGACCTTCCATTATTCTTCAGGGGTTAATTGTGAATTATGACACAATCTTCATCCACTCACCGAGCATATACGATTTCAGGGAAAAACCGATCCTGTTCGGCCCAGTCAGCGATGTGATCCCTTCCACACCCATATTCGAGATGTATCCCATCGGTTTCGTCACGCTCTCCGACTACCTCGAGAGGCGAGGCCATAGAGCCTGCATCGTTAATATTGCGGTGCGGATGCTAAAAGATCCCGCGTTTGACGTCGAGGGTTTTATAAAGTCACTGGATGCCAAGTTATTTGCGCTCGACCTTCACTGGCTTCCCCATGCACACGCACCTCCACCTTAAAGTAAACGCCCTCAGCTCTTGCTCTCTTGGCTGCACTAGATCTAATAAAATCGGTTATTATGTTGCTGTTTTAAGACATAAATCCTGAGGTATAGTTTAAGAATACCACTAATCCCTAGCTTTATTCCTATCCGATTGCTCGTCTTATCCAAAGGTCTTTGACAGAGTGAACAACCAATTATATAATATATACTAGTATATATAATACAACATAGGGAGGGTTGCCTATGTCGGTAAAGCATGGATTGCTCGGTCTTCTTGCCCGCAGACCACAGCATGGCTACGAGCTGAAGAACTCGTTCGATGAGATTGCTGGGGGCTTCTGGGATGTGAACTTCGGGCAGATATATAGCACCATAGACCGCCTGGTAAAGGATGGTCTAATCGTTGGGACGGTCGAGGGCGGCGAGAGCGCTGAGCGCAGGATCTACAAGATCACCCCGAAGGGGATAAAAGAGTTTAAGGATTGGCTTGATAAGCCATCTGCTAAAGTGAGGCCGCTTCGCGATGAGGTATTTGTAAAGCTTGCCTTTATGTATCCCTTTGATAAGGAGGCTATACTACAGCTTCTTGCAGAGCAGCGCCAGCTCTACCTTGCAAAGATGGCCGAACTCACGCGTAAAAAATACCTTCTTTCAAGACAGGGCGGCGGACGGGATATATTAATGACCGGTCTTCTGCTTGATGCCGCACTTTTTCACGCCGAAGCGGATGTCAAATGGATTGAGCACTGTGAGGCGAAGCTCCGCGAATTTGAGATCGATCAGAGCGATGAGGATAAGAACGATTAGATGTGATGCCAAACGGCAAAATACTAAATGCTGTGGGGGCAGCATTAAAGGGAGATGGGAGCTAATGGCAAACAAGGTTGAGGTGAAAGATGTCTCTAAAGTCTACAAGAGGGGAAAGACGGAGTTCAGGGCGCTCGATGGGATCTCGCTCTTAATACGAGAGGGCGAGTTTCTCTCCGTTATGGGACCGAGTGGCTCAGGGAAAAGCACGCTTCTTCATCTAATAGGGGCGCTTGATCATCCATCAGCAGGC
>DASQQM010000057.1:0-13032 GCA_035643475.1 Anaerolineae bacterium
TCCTGCTGATCTTGACCACATCATTGCGCTTGGGGGCATGGATATAGTAGCCCTCGCCGAGATAGATACCGACGTGATGAATGGGGTGCCCGAAGAAAACCAGGTCTCCCGATTGAAGTTCGTCATAGCCGATGCCGATACCTAGCTGTGCCTGTGAGCGACTATAGTGAGGGAGATCGATCCCAAACTTTTTGTAGACCACCTTAGCCAACCCGGAGCAATCAAGGCCGGTTGCTGGGTCTTCACCACCCCAGACGTAGGGGACGCCCAGATATTTGATCGCCTCGAACCCAACCGTCCCTGGCTGGAGAGAGATCTTATCGGAATCCGTCCTTGTCTGTAGCCTATTGATGATATCAAGCTGTTGGCGACGCCGCTCCGCATCCTTCTGGTCGAGTATTGCCTTGGTCTGCGGATCGATACTTGTAAGAAGAGCGGTTTCTTCTTGTATTTTGGTCTCGATGACCTTTCTTCTCTCCTCAAGCTGGATGGTTACTTGTCTCTGCTGCTCATAGAGCTGATCAAGCGCTCTCTCAGCGGTCTCAACTTTCAATTTTTGGCTCTCGATATCTTGCAGTAATTCTGCGTCCTGCTCGCCTATCTTGATAAGGAGACCCAGGCGCGCGAAGACGTCCTTAAAGCTGATCTTACTGATGAATGCCTCAAGCGGCTCGACCCTGCCATGCTTGTAAATATTAGCTAGCCGATTGTTGAAGATCTGGCGCTGAGCCTCGAGCTCTGCCTCGTACCAGCGCAATCTCTCCTGCGTTTCATCGAGATTTACTTTGATGGCAGAAAGTTTAGCACTCTCCGCTAAGTAATCGGTATCCAACCCTTCGAGCTCATCGCCGAGCGCATCGAGTTCCCGCATCATTCTTTCGGCCCGGGCCTGCCTGGCTGCTACTTCAGGATCAACTTGTGCTTGCTCTGGAGCTGGCGTGGCAGTTACTTCAGTAGTAGCCGTTTCGGTATCCTCCCGAGTTACGACAGCCGTTGTCGTATCGGTAGATTGCACTGCGGTTGCCTGGTTAGGTATCGGTTCTGCAAGCGCTGGATTTGCCTGTGTGAAAAGAATTACAATCGCGGAAAGAATGTATGTGGCCCTCTGGCGATACAAATGTTCCTCCTAAAAGAACTTTCTGAGCATATTATAGCATATCTACATACTTTTTGGGCGATTATTGTGGGTATAAGAAGATCACTACATCAATTAAGTATATTACTGCTTCTTTGCTTTTGCAATGAAAAATAATGTATGGTATCATTATTTTTGCCGGAAGAAGGCCATAACGACGCGGGGTGGAGCAGTCCGGTAGCTCGTCGGGCTCATAACCCGAAGGTCGCGAGTTCAAATCTCGCCCCCGCTACATTGAAAAATGCGACTCAACGTTGAGTCGCATTTTGTTTGGATATTTAATTCTAATTATTCCTGCCTTAATCCCTCTTTCCAAACCAAAGGATTTTGTAATTGTTGAAAAGCTAGCTGAAGGTAAGTATAAAATTGAATTTAGTGCGGCGAATCAATTTGAAAGAGAAGAGGAGATATCGGGTGATGAGGCTGAAATTACAAAGGTGATAAAGGAGCATGGGCTAGGCAACTCTATGTTTGCCAAGTAGCTCGAGCACCTTATCATGGGGAATGGGCGGACTGAAGTTTCCACCGCAGCCGGTCATGCCATCCGAACAGAAAATCGCGTTGACTACCGCCTCCTCTGTTGCCTCAACGACGGCTTCATATAGTAGATTTATAAGGGGGTCACTTACGAACCTCATATCGAGGTGCTTTAGCTTTGCGTATTCATCACGTGAAACCCTGTTTCCAGTGCTGAACGCAATAATGATTTCACCGCTGGTCGCGCGGGCATGCGAGCCTACGCGGCCCAACCCTAGGGCAGCTCGCCTGGCAAGCCTGTTTAGTTGACTCGAGATCATGGGCGCATTTGTGGCGACGACAACGATAACCGAGGCGGCTTCTTTCTGTTTGCGGGTCTCTTTTGGAAACACCTTGTCAAGCTCTCTGCCGACTACGTCTCCATCGATGGTAAGGTTTCTCATTAAGCCGAAATTTGACAATACAAGCACACCGATGGTATACCCTTTGTGCTCTGGAGGTAATACCCTGGAAGAGGTTCCAATACCACCTGCAAAATCAAAGGAAGTCATTCCGGTACCAGCCCCGATCGATCCCTGCTGTACCGGGCCTACTTTAGCATCCTTAATCGCACGGATTGCATCATTTGCTTCTACCGTGCGCACTCTCGTATCGTTAAGGAATGAGTCGTTAGCTTCTCCCACCACAGGAATAATCACGCTACGATCTCCATGGGTTCGAGGGTATTTGTCAAGCATATAATCGATCACACCATCATGTACTCGACCAACTGATTCGGTATTGCTTAGTAAAATAGGCGTCTCCAGCCATTCCCATTCCAGTACCTGGGTTATTCCCGCCATTTCCCCGATGCCATTAAGTATAAAGCCCCCGGCTGGCATCAGCTTCTCATATGGGTTACTGCTTGGCAGAACGGCGGTTACCCCAGTGCGGACAGAGGTTGAGCCGGGCACTCCTGGGATTTCCACGTTATCTTCAATATGCGTTACGTGGCCTACTTTTACACCCTTGACGTCGGTGATTGCATTATTAACACCTGTGTCAAAATATCCTATTGAAGCACCGGTCTCACGAAGTGTGGGCCTAGATTTTATCCGTTTGGCGTATCGTGCGCTCCGCTTAAGCGCTTTTGTCGTTAAAAGGTAGCGTTGGGTAGCAGAACCAACGATTAGCCTTATTACATCTTTATAGCTCAAGCCCCTAGCCTTTGCTGCTTGCATTAAAGAATTATCGGGGTGCAGCGAGGGAAGGGGATTCAGCTCTATAAAATAGGGGGTACCATCTTCATGTAGGCGTATATCGACCCGGGCTAGGTCATGAGTATCCATAACGGCGAAAGTGCGTTTCGCCAGCGCCATAATGCGCTCACGTTGGTCATTGTCTAATCTTGCCGGGCATTCAACCGAGACGGATTTTGCATGGGGGCCTCTTTTGGAGCTGTAATCAAAGATATTATATTTCGCTTCTTCGGTTGGGCGATTGAATTTATGCTCAACAATCTCCAGCACCTGATCTGGAAATAACTCCAGCATAGGAATGCTGAGCTCCCTACCCTTAATGTACTCTTCAATGAGCAGTCCTTCGGGATAATCTTTTAATAGTTCTTCTATCCTTGCTTGGCACTCCTCGGGTGTTTCAACAACCGATTTTTGTGTTATACCCTTGCTGGACCCTTCGGAATTAGGTTTTATAATTAATGGATATCTATAGTAGGATGGCACGGATTTATTGTGACGGGTTATCAGCATGCCTTTTGGGACGGTAATCCCGTGTGCCGACATCACTGCTTTGGCTAGATGCTTATTTAAGTCCAGAAGCAGTACAGATGGACCACTTCCCGTGTAGGGGATGCCCAGGTTCTCATATAGCGCTGGGTAAAATGCTTCCCGCGTACCCCCAATCGTTCCCTCGGCCACATTGAATATGAGTTGCGGTTCGGATTTTAAGATACGCTCTATTACAACGTCTGGTTTGCCAGAAACCTCTACCGGCGTGACTTTATATCTTAATGCAGTTAACGCTTTATATAAACGATCTACGTCTTCCTGCGGTAGCAGCTCAGCCTGTTCTTCGGTCTCCTTCGTTCTAAGGTTGTATGCGATTGAAATTCGCATCGAATTATCCCTCTTTTTAGTTGTAATTCGCTTTACTGGCGTCAGAAATGAATTTAAGTTTTAGCTTCTTATGGTAGTTTTACCCTGCAGAAGTTATGAGTAAAACGAAGTTAACCAGCCCAGTTCTTGCACGCTCTTTGCGTAGCGACCATCTTCATGCCGGTTGAGATTTTAGGTAGCTGGGATGCACCTACAAATTTTCCATTAACTTGGCTGTTTGACAACAGGTCCCAGATACCCCAAATGCTTTTTAAGCAACAGCAATCATTGGCTCTCCAAAACTTTGAATAATTTCAGATTCAAGGGCTTCTTAAAGCTCCTTAAAATACCCCTCCAGCTTATCCAGCATGGAATGTGTCAGGCTTAAATTGCCAGGCATTTAAATGTTAATCGTTCAGCTGTTGGCAGAATAATTAAGGGAGGAAAAGATATAGGGCACAAGACGGCCAAGCAGGAGATAGACGGATTGTTAGAATAAGTGAACAAGTAAACCAACGTCCCCACCATCACGAGGCTGATGCCACTCGGTAAGGTGAAGGCCTATCCTCTCCTCGGTGTAATCTGGGGTCTATGGCATGCGCCCCTTATTCTTGTCGGGTTTAACTACCCGGGATTTCCGATTGCAGGTGTGTTTATGTTTGTGCTTTTCACCACGGCGCTTAGCGTGCTAATGAGCGAGTTAACCTTGAAGTATCAAAGCGTTATTTTGGCGGGATGGATCCATGGGGTTCTCAATTCCCAGGGCTATGGCATTTGGAGAGTAATAGTGCCGGATGCCCAGCCTCTGCTTGGCGGGGTGGCCGGACTTATAGGTATAATCGCAATTGGAATTATCGCCTACCTGATAGTGCGATTTGACGGGTACCGGGTCGGTAGCAGAACCTAGTTTCCTTTAGCCTAATAAATCGAGAACCCAGGATATGGACAAATGGCTCTGTGGAGCCTTTATTCTTATTGACGGAGAAGTTGACTAGTGAACTAGCATGTCCTTAAATATTAGGCATGAGATATACGTATGGAACAAGCGAGACTGCAGCGCAAAGGCTAGAAGAAATCGCAAAGTTCTTTAATCCTTTAGCTAAGCAGTTTATCCAAGGGAATTTAAAGCGACCGGTGGAAGTAGCTATAGATTTAGGGTGCGGTCCGGGTTTTACAACCGAGATGCTTGCCCTTGCCACGAATTGCAAAAATGTCTATGGTCTCGATAGCTCTACTGATTATATTGCAATGGCAAAGGACCGGTTCGGTCAATTACACTTCGTTAAGCATGATGTAACTCAAGTTCCGTTCCCGCTCCTAGCAGATGTTATGTATATGCGGTTTTTGCTGTCGCATCTTAATGATATCGGTTTGCTGCTAACCAATTGGGTTAATGAGCTGAGTGAAGACGGGGTGCTGTTCGTAGAAGAATTAGAAGATATCTATACAGATGTAGACGTCTTCAAGAGGTACCTGGAAGTAAATGCCGGTCTTGTAAGTTCTCAGGGCGCGGAACTTTTTGTCGGAAGGACTTTAGTAGATGCGGTATCTGGTTTAAGCGTTATATCTAACGAAAGCGTTATTCTTCCAGTAAAAGATTGGCAAGCCGCAACCTGGTTCTATCCAAATACAATCTCAGTGTGGGAGCAAGAACAATACGTTCTTGATTTGCTATTAGAAGCGGAGAGAAAAGAGATATCCGAAGCCCTACTAGGTGTGAAGATGGACAAAAGCGGTGAAAGTAATATAGCTTGGAAAATGCGAAGGATAATACTAAGTAAAGTAAGCTAATAACTGCTTAGAGCTTGAATAGTGTTGCATTATGGCTACCAGTAAATAGGGGAGTGAAAGACTCTTTTTATACCATCGCTCTCTATGTTCTACTAAAATCCCTTATTATAGTACTTATATCTTGAATACTATGTAAGTATGATAATCTTTCCAACCATGAGCCTTAGTGTCAATAGGTTGTTGATAAGCGTAAGAGAATAGCTTATAATACGGGTAGGATAGTAAGCTTGGGACAGAATGCGCTATCTCACTACTCTAAAGGTAAATCTCTTGAAAGCCGATACATCAATAAAGGAACGCTCGTTTCTTGTCGGTAAGTAATACGTGACGTATGTTCGTCCCATAGGCTCAGTCACCCATGGCCAAGTTAGTTTAATGCGCACCGAAATTGGGAATTTCCCAATAGAAAGGAGAGCGTTATGACCACGACAAAAGAAAGGCGATTCGCAGAAGAGTTGCTAAAATGCGCTGGTAAATACGTTGCAACTCATAACGACACCGTTATTGCTTGTGGCAGCTCAATTAGAGAGGTGAAAGAAAAGGCGGCTGAGCAGAATATAAAGCGTCCGGTTATCTTTCCTTTACCAAAAGTCACGGAGGGGCACAACTTCTTTTAATGTGGGTCCCGTATCAGATTATTGGCCATGGATCCGGTCCGATATACGGCCCGCTGGTAGAATTCGAGATTATAGCGCCACTCCAAGACCCTTTCCCCACAAAAGGTTTGGTCGATTCTGGTGCAGATAGTTCATTGCTAGATATTGCAATAGCAGATGAACTAAACCTCCCTGTACGTAAGGTGCCTGGCAAAATAGCCCAAGCCGCTGGCGGCATTCTCTTCGCGGTTCACGTCTTTCCCATACAAGCTAGGTTCGGGGGTATCACATTTGAGCTTGATGCACGGTGGGCAGCGTTAGCTGATGACGAAGAGGTCAGGGGATTTAACCTCCTTGGGAGGGGAGATTTCTTCCAAGCATTCAAAGTATTATTCGATCAGCAGAGAGAGGGCATAGAAATCACCCCTTATAGAAAGAAGAAGTATTAATGCTTCTTACAATAAGAGAGCTCGGTAATTCCGAGCTTGTTGTGCTTATAAGGGGGTTTATTCCCAGGATTTATGAAGGTTGAAGAACTAATTTTAGAGGAGACCGTTCGATTTGACGGGCCCTTCGATGCCGCATTCGATACCCGTTATGCGCAGGCTTGGCGCAGGCAATACAAGTGGTAATTGCGTAATTGGCCTTTGTGAACGGATCAAGGGACAAGGAGATAAAATGAATGGCGCTCAACAGAGGAAAGTCCTGGTGCTGGATGCAATGGGAGTACTCTACCAGGCCTGTGATGATGTGCAGGAGCTGTTGATTCCTTACATCACTTCACTCAATAAGGATATCGGAGCTGATACCATAAAGCGTTTATACGTCGAAGCAAGTCTCGGCAGAATGACCAGCAATCGCTTTTGGAATGCTGTAGACGTACCGTCTGAAAACGAGGATGATTACCTAAGCAGGCACAGATGTAGCGATGGCCTCTTTAAGTTCCTCGATAGTATCCGGTCTCGTGTCGATGGTATTGTTTGCCTATCCAATGATGTATCTGAGTGGTCAATAAAACTACGCAAACGCTTCGCGTTGGACCAGTACATCTCGGAATGGTTCATAAGTGCTGACATTGGAATAAGAAAGCCAGATCCTGAAATTTACCTGAAGGTAGATAAGTTTTTCCAAGGCAGTAAGACTTCTTTTTTCTTCTTTGACGACAATCCTAAGAATGTTGTTGCAGCAGAACGGATCGGATGGCATGGGTACGTCTTCAACCAGAACAGCAGAAGATCGTATAAAGAGGGGACACTAAGCATCGTCGACAGTTTCGGTGAAGCTGAATCGATAATAACTGGCAGGGTGTGATATAACGCTAACCAGTACCTCTCGCTAGAAGTGCGCGCTTCCGCCGATACTCTACCTCCTCTTCGTTTATGGCCCTCTCGAAACGCCGAAAGCCATCCACCTTAAAGCCATGCTTTTTTGCAAGATCTGCGATCTCTAATACTTGGGGAGCGCTAATGTCGCTGCCTAACGTATACGGCTCAAAGCGACCTTCGCACGTAAGGATCATGGTCTCTGCCATGCATGCCTCTGCAGTTCCTGGTGGAAAACCAAAGCTTAAACCGAAGTCAGGTGAGCCTGGCACGCGAATTACTCCGCCATCGATTGCTAATACATCATCTCTTACCTTGTTAACCTTCTTTGATACATTGCGAGGCCTGGCTACGTCACATACAACAGCACCTGGTTTTATGTCGCCGGGGTTTACTAATATATCGGTAGCGCTGCTAACCGCAATCACGATATCTGCCTCTGGCACTACCTGCTGTGTCGAAGTGCTAATGCTTACCGATGTGTTGGATGTTAATCTCAGTTCTCCGGCTAAGCGCTGTAACTTTTCCTCAGAGCGAGCAATCAATGCAAGCGATCCAACTTGCCCCGCTAACAGGTGGCAACAGGCTGCCCCGATAGAACCGGTTGCACCTATAATAGCCACTCTAGCCTGTTTGGGATCTATGCCCATCCGCTCTGCACCTAACAGTGCGGTTTCAACAGCTGAAGCAGTTGTATAACTGTTTCCCGTTGTCACCGGAATTTTAAGGTTATTAGCAATCGTAACTCCTTTGTCTCCAATAACCTTTGTAAAAGCGCCTAAGCCAAAGATCTGGGCACCTCGTTTCTCAGCAATACGGCCTGCTTTGACGATCAAATCATAAGCATCTTCAACAGGCATTTTAAGGAGTTGGCTGGCAGTACGGGGGAGAGCAATAAACCACCCCTCTATTTCAACGCCCTGTTTTGATCGCACGCCAGTAATTTTCGATATTTTAAACGGTGGTACTTTGCTTAAAACCCTCTCGATGGTCCGATCCGAAAGTTTTGCAGCCCGTGGAAACTTATGGCCAACATCATCAGCTGTTGGTGGATGTAGCAGGAAAGCAAAGCGATTCATTTAGATTACCAACCCCTTTTACTGAGCGGAAACTGTGCACACAATTGTGCACAGTTTCCATATAATCATAGCGGTTGTATATTGTAAAGTCGTATCAATATAGGTTCTGCAGCAACCAATAGAGCGTGATATTGGCACACGTGAGGATATTGCTTGCAAGATTGAAAAACGGGGGAGTTAGCAACGTCCATTAGGGGTCTTACTTCTTGGCCCAAAATAACGCCATAGATCCTACTGTTTTGACAGAGCTTTCTGAGAAATGTTGCTCTAGATTCTGCTTTAAACCATTGAGATCATCCTGCTTGTTGCAGAAAGCACCCTGAAGGTTGCCCACCATCATAGAGTACTTTGCCTGAAGGCTGTTTTTTACCCCTTTATAAAGGATGGTAGAACCAAAGATGACACCGCCGGGGTTTAATAAATTCTTGATACCCTTAAATACGACTCCCTTTGTTTGCATGGTGCCCGGCAGACAGTGGAGCAGATTGGTTATTCCTATTGAGTCGAACTTCTGAATCTCAACCCCATCAAGCTCTAAAACATTAACACGGTAGACTTCAGGATTATACCTTTTTATGCGCTCTTTAGTCTTATCAAGGCTGTTTTGATTAAGATCCATTAATGCAATTCGAGGGGTAGTGACGGGAAATGTGCAATGGTCCAAAAAGTAACCGCTACCAACGCCAATATCTAAATGGTTCGCAGAGACATGCTTATTATAGAGGTCTAATATAAGAGACGCGGGGCACTTCCATACAAACCGACAGTTGTAGCCGAGTACCAGCAGGTCATATGCAGCCAGAAATGGCTTTGTGTAGATGGCTTGGCTGCGTTTTATATCTCTTTCGTTTACAGCTGCCATAATGCCTCCTTTATTTTCAAAAGGGACGCTGCAGAATTTGCACGGAAGTTTCTTATCCTCCTGCGCTAGCGCTGTAACATGGTCTCAAGGATTTGTTTGAATTATATCCGATATCACTACAAACGACAACCAATGGTATAGAATATCGCTACATATAACCGGATACTCACTGGTTAATGCCGCCAAAATCCCAGCTTGAGCACCTCGCAGAGAAGGGCAGCCTCTCAATGGTTGGTACGCCCATAAGATGCACGGGTATAAAGGTGCAAAGTATTTATTAGAGGAGGCAAATACGATGGCGTATAATGACTTGGGAAGCTATGAGGAGATCAGAAATACGATTAATGGGTGGACAGTACCGCCGGTAAACAAGAGCCAGATCGATCCTGCGGCGCTCGCTAAATCAACATCAGGATATGCAGTCGAACAGTTCCAGTGGAGTTCATACCATCAACTCATTGAGATGACGGATAACAACGAAGTAAAGGATCTTTTTGCACAGTTCGCCCTCTGGGAGGAAAACCACCAATCTCTCATGGGGTCCCTGATAGATCCAAGCACAACACTAATAGAGCGAAGCCTAGAGCTTGAGATGACTGCGATCATGGGCTTTGTAGATGCTGCACAGCTCGAAACCAATGAAGCCGCTAAAAATGCCTATGACTACATGTTACTAGATCATCTTACCCAGGCTAAGGCGATTGCCGATATGGCTTCGAGCGGGGACATGAACCCGGAAGCCATTTTTGGGAGCCAGCTCCAGGTACAAGAAGGACGACCGTTTCAGGAACAGATTGTTCCGAGTAGTGACTTGTTAAAAGAGCCGCTTAATAAAGATGCGGACGATATCACAAGCTTCGTCCGCCTGCATACGCTCCTCGCAAACGAAGAGCAGCTCAGAAATACACTCCAATTGATCAGAACTATGCTGCCATCAACAGAGATGCGCCAGCTCTATAATATGGTAACGGTGGTCGAGAACTTTCACACAACCATGCTCGATTCGCTCCAAGATCCAACAACCACACCGCTTGAATACGTTATGACGAACGAGCTGATGGAGGTGAGGAACCATCGCCTCGGTATGCAGATGGCACAGGCTGAGAGCGCGCGAGCGGCTCACGAGTTCGCAATGAATGGGGACCAGTATCACTTGAGTACGTTGCAGGATGCCTACAGCAAGATTGAGAAGGGTGATCCATCGAAGTTCTCAGTTACCGATAGGCTCTTTACGATGCCGCAAATGTTAGCGAATGACTATATCAATCAAGTCATGCAAACGCAGATGAACCTCAGGCCGCGAGGGACCGGATTCGAGTTGGCCGCTTAGCCTGCGGTCCCCGTTACGGGGACCGTCTCGATTCTGTAGGCGGTCTCCATTAAGTTCTAAAACGAACCCATAACCAGATCGTAGATTAAAATTCTATCCCTACTGCAGAGTCACAAACCTTGAAAAAACCTCTTACGAAAGGGGTTTTTCATTTTAAGAACGGTGGAACTCCGGAAGAGGATTTGAACTTTTGATCTTTCGAGCGCGGTACCGTGCCTCCCGAAAATCTGAAAGTGAGCGATGATTTAGCGTATGAGATAAGCTTACAACCGCTCCTAAATTCTGATAAACTACAGATAACGTATGATCAATTGTTATACCGATAAAATTAGGAGAAAAACGATGAGTATACCAACAAACGCAAAAGTGAAATACGTTCAGGAAGATCACTACTTTATAGCGAATTTTTCAGGGAGAATGGATAAACGCAAATTGGCTTATAGGGCTAAGACATTAAGAAATTGCGTTAAATGCAATCTAAAGGATAGCAAAGTAATTAAAGTCCTACTTGATTTTAGAGAGGTTCAATGGGATTCGGAAGAAACACATTATATGGCGAGAAAGATATTTGGCGAACACTCGAAGGAGTTTCTTGATTATACGTTTTTCTCAGCGTTATTAAATGATCACCTTGATGGTCAATCGTCTGAAAATGAATCCCTTTTCACCAATGAACAAGATGCCACAGATTGGTTAAGAAGTAGATAACAACTGCATGTAAAGAAGAGTAAAGGATGGTGCCAATTGCCGTCGCTCCGCAGTGTTAGGCGGACAGCAAGGCACTCTAGCGTGAGGGAATATGGGGTAGGTAATGAAAATTGTAGATAGCAATTGGAATGCAGAAAGAAGATTGCTTATTACACGGCTCAAAGGGAGAGTGCGTTCAGAGGATGTCCATCGCTGGGAGGCATCTTTGAAACGCGAATTGGACCGCATTGAGAACAATACAACCTTTAAGATGATCCTTGATTCGTACGGCTATGAGCCAAGTAGTATCGATGCCCATAAGGAGATGCGTACCATAATCCCTTTAACGCTGGCCGCATATGGTTTTCAGACTGCTCTCCTGGACCTATACGATCCCATAGATCTCCCAGTCCAAAGTACCCGTGGGATTACCTGTATTGCATGCGCACATATCAATCATGAAGAATTTAAGATGGGTTGGTATGATCAGGAAATCGGTAGAGCGAACGAGCGTTTTTTCACGGACTTCAAAAAGGCAGAAATGTGGATCACCGCAATTGGATGATTATACGATCAGAAGGTTGCCATGGAATTAGTTCATGACCACCTAACAAGAACGCTGCAGCCGATCCATGTGTGGTATTACTACTAGGCTACTTCTTCAATAGCTTTGATGCTATCTGAAGTAGCATATCTTCGGTGAGTGAAAAATCATCATTGTATTCATCAAGGTCATGGACGAAGACAGCCATATCGTCGACTTTCATCTCCAGTGCCACCAGACCGACATATGAGTAAAGGGTGGCATTAGTGCCCGCTACTTTTACCTTTCTCACCTTCGGCTCAGGAATCGGGTCCTTATGGACATCAGCGCCGGTAAGCCCACTATCGCTTCGAGCCGTAAGCGTCTTTTCCTCGGAAACTCCTTTAATCCTATTAATAAATTGCTCTTTTGTAGAGTGCGATTGGCCTGGCTCAGCCTCATCGACAATAAAGCCATCCGAGTCTTTTTGGTATGAAAGGCTCGCCGCCCAGCTAGCTGAATCGGTGCTTACCAATGTGACCGGCTGACACACAAAACCTTTATATGAGTTGCCCAGGGTTGGGAAATCGTACCCCTTAAGCTCGCCTGGTAGAAGGAGACGCCGAAAGTACCTTTTGCTAAACTTGCGATTGGTGGCAGTAGCTATAGTTGGCAATGCCGCAATCTTTGCAAGATCGAGATTGGCCCTCGTCGAGTACTTTATCTCACCGCTGTAAATTGTTCTATCAACCTTGTCAACCTTAAGTGGTAGACCAGTCTTTTTATCGAAATAGACATCAATGTATGAGCGTCCAGTGTAGTCCTCTTCAAGCCCACCGCTTAGTTTTTTGTTATACGATTTCGATGGGCTGATTCTCACCTTATAGGCTTCCCGCCCATTAAGCTTTACGCTCTTCTTTGGCCCGTAGCTATAATCGGAAGCAACTCCACCAATATGCGTTGGGTCATAGAAGTATGATAAGAATTCGCTGTTTGATGTGGCATATGCATACGATGGAAGCTTTCCAGATGCCTCCGCGCCCTCCCTAAAAAGATCCATAAACTTCTCGGGGGAATAATGCCTCTTCGCAAACTCAAGGGTTGCATTGCTGATCTCGGTCTGGAACATTATGCGAT
>DASQQM010000058.1:0-10401 GCA_035643475.1 Anaerolineae bacterium
TTGATGGAAGGGGCAGAGCCCCCAGAGAAGCCTTCCCTTCTTCTTAAGCGTAACGTACTCGGACACGACATCGACCAGATTGCTGCGTTCCCTAACAGCATTGACATCATCCTCTTTTATCTTGCCCTTCATTAAACCATCCAGACCTTCGGGACGAAATATTCCTCAAACATCTTTATCGCATAGCGATCGGTCATGCCTGCGACGTAGTCACATACTTTAACGGGAAGCTGCTCTTCATCTGCAGGACGAAACTCTTCTGGGAGAAGTTGGGGGTCGTTTAAGAACAGGAAGAAGAGATTTCGCAACACATTTTTAGCCTTCTCGTTCTCTGATTTTGCCGCCGAACCCCGGTATACCCGCTCGAATAAGAATTCTCTTAGCCTGAGCATAGCATCCATGAAATCGGGGCTCATCGAGATCGCATTCTTTCCCTTACTGCATTCGACAAGGTTACGGACCATGGTATTAATCCGTATGCCTGGGTACCGCCCGAACATATCCAGAAGCTCACGATCGATATCTTCAATGTCGAGAATACCGGCCCTCACTGCATCATCGATGTCATGGTTGATGTAGGCGATTCGATCTGCAATTTTTACGATCCTTCCTTCAAGGGTCTCCGGGTCGCGATCTCCGGTATGGTGTTGTATGCCGTCGCGCACCTCCCAGGTAAGGTTGAGCCCCTTGCCGGCATACTCGATTACATCTACAACTCGCAGGCTCTGTTCGTTATGGCGGAAGTACCCGGGAACCTCCCGGTATCCCTGATCTCTTAGCTCTTTAAAGATCTCGTTGATGGCATCCTCGCCGATGTGCCCGAAGGGGGTGTGCCCTAAATCATGTCCGAGCGCTATTGCCTCGGTGAGGTCCTCATTGAGGCAGAGTGCACGCGCAATTATCCTCGATATCTGGCTTACCTCGAGCGTATGGGTAAGCCTGGTGCGATAGTGGTCTCCCTCCGGGGCTAAAAATACCTGGGTTTTATTGATAAGCCTCCTGAACGCCTTTGAATGAATAATTCTATCCCTGTCTCGCTGATAGCAGGTTCTCAGCGGACATGGCTCAATCGGTTTTTCTCTTCCTCTAGTATCGACAGAGCGTGTAGCATTTTCTGCCAGCAATTCCGCTTCGATCTGCTCAAAGCTCTCCCTCGGCGTTAAAGCCCCGTAATCCATTAAAACTTATCTCCTACTACATTCCTCGACTAACCGAATGCCGATAACGCGGGCGCTCTTTATGGCATCAGCGTCACTTTCCGCAGGCTTTTGCGCGCAGACGCCGTGATGACCGATCGTTGCGGAAGCGGAGGAATCGGATACCACCGTCATGCCGTGAACCATCATGATATCATGGAGCGCCCTTACCGTCGTCTCCTGGCCGCCAAAGCGCGAGGCGCCAACCGACACTCCGGCGCCAACCTTTCCCGCGAGTTCTTTTCTTGCCCTTACAGCCCTACTCTTATCGAAGATCACTTTGAGCTGGGCCGAGACGGTTCCGAAGTAAACGGGGCTTCCCAGCACGATCGCATCCGCCTTCCCCACGGTTTCAAACGCCTTCTCCAATTCCGTATCTTCGTAGCAACTCTCATTGCAGGGTGAGCTGCAGGCATCGCAGTACGGCTTCTCCTGACCTTCGAGTATCTCCATTGAATGCAAAAGCTCGGTCTTCGCCCCGGCTTCGGCCGCCGCTTGCAATACTTGATTTAATAAAAAAGCGGTGTTGCCGTCCTCGTTGGGACTACCGTTGATAGCAACCACAAAAACTTCCTTCATACTATCACCTCGAAAATTATGCTATAAAAAGTCCGATTAATAGACTAGTCTATATAGGGATTTTTAGCAAAATGATCGCGAGAGGGATAAGCCCGCGGTTCCTTATAATAACCTCATCCTTTTATCTATTTCGCCACATTCCATAATTTCCCTGCTAAAAAATAATTATTATCGGAAGTTCTGCTCTTATGCAAGGGGAGACTAGTAAGAGGCATATTGGGGACCCTCACCTGACCCTCGTCCATGCCCTTCTCGATGTCCTCTACCTGTGCTATTGTAAAACAAATCACTTCACAACCCGGAGAATACATCATGTTAACATTCGATTTCCATGCGCATATCTTTACCGAAGACGTCGCCGAGAAGCTCATCGGCAAGATGGAGGAGGTGTATGGCGTGAAGCGTCGGCATAACGCCGTCATCGGAGACGTCTTAAAATCTGCCGCAGATGGTGGTATAGATAGAGTAGTGGTGTTATCAATAGCAAACCGACCCGAGCACATAGCCTTTAACGACTGGTATGCGGAGCTTGGCCGCAAGTATGACGAGATTATCCCATTCGGTTCGATCCACATCGAGAACGATCCCGCTGAGCTTGATCGTTTCCCGGAATTGGGGCTTAAGGGCATAAAAATCCAACCGAATGCCCAGAGGTTCTATCCTGATGACAGGCGCATGTTTCCCATATACAAGCGCGCTGCCGAGCTCGGCCTCATCGTCGTGTTCCACACCGGTGATGAGGAGGGCGGCGTTAAGGGAACCTTCAGCCGACCAAAACAGTTTGTCGATGTCGTTAGGTCCTTTCCCGACCTTACTGTCATTCTTGCTCACCTTGGCGGCTACCGGGCATGGGCGGACGTGGATTGCCTTATTGGCTATGATAATGTTTATTTTGATACCGCCTATCTACCTGGTAGAATTGATAACAGCCTCTTCGTATCTCTAGTGGAGAAAATCGGCTTTGACCACATTCTTTTCGGCACGGACTTCCCCTTCCGCGATCACAAGACCGAGCGGGAGTATGTCGAAAGACTATTTGGCGGAGATGTGGCACATAAATTTCTGAGCGAGAACCCGGCAAGATTACTGGAGAATAAGACCCCGTAAAGAGAGGGCAGGTAGGTGTCTCCTCCCTGCCCCTTGCAAATGCTCATCAAGCTGCGACGCCCCGTAGTGCCATCCAACCGATTATCATTTTACGCTGTTGTGGCTGCTGCCTCACCGAGGACGGCCTGCGCTGCGGCAAGGCGTGCCAGCGGCACCCTATACGGCGAGCAGCTAACATATGTCAAGCCGATCTCATGGAACTTCTTCACCGACTCGGGATCGCCACCGTGCTCACCGCATACGCCGAGCTTAATATCAGGCTTCGTTATGCGCCCCTTCTCGCAGCCCATTCTCACTACCTCGGCAACCCCATCATCGATAGTCTCAAACGGGTTCTTCGGCAATATCTTTCTCTCCAGGTACTTCGGCAGGAACTTGGCTTCGATATCATCACGGCTGAAGCCGAAGGTCATCTGAGTCAGGTCGTTTGTTCCAAACGAGAAGAAGTCAGCAACCGTTGCAACCTCATCTGCGGTAATAGCGGCCCTTGGAATCTCGATCATCGTTCCGATACTGTAGTCGACGGCAACACCGCACCCCGACATGACCTCTCCTATGACGGCTTCGCCCTCCTGGCGCAGAACATTCAGCTCATTCACGTGCGCGACAAGCGGGATCATGATCTCGACCTTCGGATCGCCACCATCCTTTTTAAGCTGGCAAGCAGCCTCCATAATAGCCCTTACCTGCATCTTATAGATCTCTGGGAAGGTAATACCTAGGCGGCAACCGCGTAGGCCGAGCATCGGATTCTGTTCGGCCATTCTCTCGACCTTCTCGAGAAGCCCCCGCCTCTCGGTAAGCTCACTTTCCGGAGTACCGCTCATCTCAAGCTTGGTAAGTTCGACCTTTAGATCGACCGGGCTTGGCAGGAACTCGTGGAGCGGTGGGTCGAGCAACCTGATGGTGACCGGGAGGCCATCCATCGCCTTGAAGATGCCGGTAAAGTCCTCTCTCTGTACCTCCAGGAGTTTCGCCAACGCATCCTGCCGATCTTCCTCGCTCTCAGCCAGTATCATCTGCTGGACGATCGGCAAGCGATCGCCGAGGAACATGTGCTCGGTACGGGCAAGACCGATACCCTCGGCACCGAATTGGCGTGCCTTCTCGGCGTCCTCCGGCGTATCCGCATTCGTGCGAACTCCGAGCGTTCTGATCTCATCCGCCCAGCCAAGTATGAGGTCGAACTCCTTGCTCGGTTTTGGCGGGACAAGCTGTACTTCACCTAGAACAACCCTTCCGGTCGTTCCATCGATCGATATAATATCGCCTTCTTTTACCTGCGTGCCGTTGATTGAAAAGACCTTATTCTTCGCATCGATCTTTATAGCATCCGCGCCGCACACGCATGGCTTACCCATACCACGGGCAACGACCGCCGCGTGGCTCGTCTTCCCACCGTGGCTAGTAAGAATCCCCTGTGCAGCAACCATACCATGCAAGTCATCCGGGGTCGTCTCCCAGCGGGTCAGGATTACTTTATCGCCGTTCTTGCCGAGCTCTTCGGCGGTATCAGCATCGAACACGACCTTGCCGACCGCGGCACCCGGTGAAGCGTTAAGACCCTTCGTTAAAATATCGACCTTGGCCTTCGGATCGAACTGTGGGTGCAGTAGCTGGTCGAGCTGGTCGGGGTCTATGCGCCGGACAGCCTCATCTTTCGTTATAAGGCCCTCCTCGACCATATCAGATGCGATCTTCAATGCTGCTGCAGCCGTCCTCTTCCCAACCCTGGTCTGGAGCATCCAGAGCTTACCTTGCTCGATGGTAAACTCGATGTCGCACATATCACGATAGTGTTGCTCAAGTTTGTCCATAGTTGCAAGGAGCTCCTCGGCAAGCTCGGGCATCTTCTCTTTCAGGTTCAGGAGCGGCTCGGTAACGCGTATGCCGGCAACGACATCCTCACCCTGCGCGTTAATGAGGTAATCCCCATACGGCACATCTTCGCCGGTGGCGGGGTCGCGCGTAAAGGCAACGCCAGTCGCCGAATCGTCTCCCTTGTTACCAAATACCATAGTCTGGATGTTAACGGCGGTTCCCAGGTTATCAGGAATCTTGTAGAGCCTCCTGTAATCAATCGCCCTCTTGTTCCCCCAGCTCTTAAAGACCGCTTCTATTGCGAGGCGGAGTTGCTCTTCGGGATCTGTTGGGAATTCGCGGCCCGCATGCTCGCGAACTATATTCTTAAACATTTGGACCAGCTCTTTTAGGTCATCAGCCGTGAGCTCGGTATCGAGCTTTACCCCTTTTTTCTCCTTAAGCTCGTTAATAGCCTCTTCAAAGAGTTCACCCTCAATCCTTAAGACAACCTTCCCAAACATTTGAATAAAACGACGGTATGAGTCGTATGTAAATCGCTCGTCACCCGTCTGCTTTGTGAGACCCTTGACGGCATCGTCGTTCAGCCCTAAATTCAGCACGGTATCCATCATTCCCGGCATCGAGAACGGCGCGCCAGAGCGCACGGATACCAGAAGCGGGTCGTTAGGGTCACCGAGCTTCTTGCCCATCTTCTGCTCTAGCTTTGCCAGATGAACATCAGCTTCCTCCAGCAAGCCATCCGGAAATTCACCCGTCTGATAATACTCGTTACAGGCACCGGTCGTGATAGTGAAGCCCGGGGGCACCGGCAGACCGAGGCGCGTCATCTCGGCGAGGTTTGCACCCTTTCCGCCGAGGACGTACTTCATGTCCGCTGATCCTTCCTCGAAATTGTAGACATATTTAGTATTTCCTGGCATTCTGTCCCTCCCATAAGAATCCTCTATTCCTAATTTGGATACTACATTTTTAGCCATACTTTGTAATCGCCCTCCTTATGCACTTCTATATGTCAAACAGTTGATAATTTATAAAGCAGTGGAATCCATATCTATAAAAGCAGTCTACAATACGCCCATAAATTACGCAGCTATAGGTTGTTTACCAGGAAATACTTTCGTTACCTACCCCATAGCTGGGCTTATATACGAAAAATCAGCGACCTTATGGAACGTATCAAGACAGTGATTTAGCAGCTTAATCCTGTTGTTTCTAACAGCTTCGTCTTTTGCCATAACCAATACCTCGTCGAAGAACCGGTCTACCGATTCCCTTAGACGGGCCAGTACATCTATACTTAAAAGGTAATCTCCATCGGCCTTTTCTATCTCTTTATCTACCCCAATCAGACGTGCGTAAAGCTCTTTTTCAGCCTCTTCCCGGAGAAGACTAGTATCCACCTGCATCCCGAACTCCGGCTTAGCGAGGTTCTTACACCTTGTAAAGGCAACCAGCACATCGGCCATCTCACTGCTGCCAAGTTTATCGGCAAGGGCCTCGGCCCTCCTCTTAATATCAACCATATCATTTATTGACCTACTGGCAACCGCTTCTATAACGTCAGCCGGCAGCTGTCGGGCGAGCAGATATGCGCGTAGCCGGCCCCTGAGGAAGTCCTCCACTAACCCGGCCATCACCGCAAAATCAAACTCAACATCCTGTTCCCTGTAGAGGGTTAGCGCAAGTTCAATCAGCTTACTCATAGCTATATCGATAGTATTTTCTAAGATGATAGAAACGATGCCGTATGCCTGCCTGCGAAGTGCGTAGGGATCCTCGGAGCCGGTCGGAATAAGGCCCACCGCCAGTATGCCAGCGATCGAGTCGAGCTTATCCGCAATACTCACTATCCGCCCCGTTGTCGTCTGGGGCAGCATGTCCCCCGCCAACCTTGGCAAGTAATGTTCAAAAATGCCGGTTGCAACCTGCTCGGGCTCCCCTGATACCAGCGCATATTCTCTTCCCATAACACCTTGAAGGGTCGGGAACTCGCCGACCATCTCCGTTACGAGATCCGTCTTGGAGAGATAGGCGGCTCTTGTCGCGTACTCCACTTCTTCCTGTGTAAGGTCCAAGCTTCGAGCAATATTACGTGAGAGTTCAACCAACCTCTGGGTCTTTTGATATACGGTTCCAAGCTGGATCTGAAATATAACGCCTTTCAGTTTATCTATATATGATTCGAGGGGCTTTGAGCTATCCGATTCAAAGAAGAACTTGGCATCCGATAGTCTCGCCCTTATAACTCTCTCATGCCCCTTCTGGATTAATTCCATAAACGTGGGGTTACCATTATGGATAACAATGAAATTGGGGAGCAGTTTCCCGCTCGCATCCTCAACCGGGAAGTACCTTTGGTGCGATTCCATCGCGGTAACCAGTACATCACGCGGGAGGCTTACAAACTCGCCTGAAAAGCTCCCCCGGATGGCATGCGGGTACTCGACCAACTGGAGCACCTCGTCGAAAGTATGAGCATGGACGACCGCCCGCCCTCCGGTATCTCGCACCGAATCCTCGATCTCAGCCCTGATTGCCGAGCTGCGCTTCTCCTGGTCGACAATCACCTTATTTCTCTCGAGCACACCAACATAATCGTCCGGTTTTTCTATTGTTATAGGGTTATCTACAAGAAAACGATGGCCCATGCTGTGCCGTCCAGAGGCGATGCCATCCAGGGTAAATGGAATTACCTCATCGCCAAAGAGCGCGACGATCCAGCGGATCGGCCGCACGAAGCGTATCTCGCCGTTACCCCAACGCATCGCCTTGGGAAACGAGAGCGACAGAATGAACTCCGGAAGAACCGTGCCCAGTATATCGATGGCGTCACGCCCTTCCTCTGCTTTTACGGCAAACACGTATTCTCCACCATCGTGCGCTCTGGTTACAAGGCTCTCAACCTCAACCCCCTGCGATTTTGCAAACCCGATTGCCGCCCTTGTTGGCTGACCATCGGCAGTATATGCCACCTTCTTAGCGGGACCCCGCACCTCGTGAACCGCCCTTGCCTGCTTCTCCTCAAGGCCGTCCACGAGGAGGGCGATCCTTCTCGGCGCCCCATATGTTTTTATGCTATCAAAGCCCAGTCTATGCCTATCAAACAGCAACTGTGCCCTTTCCTTAAGCTGTTCATCGCCGATCACAACCGATGCGGCCGGTATTTCTTCTGTTCCTATCTCAAGAAGCAAACCTCTCTTACTCACTGAACACCACCGATTTTTTCAGGAGCGGAAAACCCTGCTCCTCTCGCTGTGCCAAGTATATCTGTGCTGACTGGCGCGCCAAGTCCCGCACTCTTCCGATAAACCTCGTTCTTTCGGTGACGCTTAGGGCGCCCCGTGCATCCAGCAGGTTAAACGCATGCGAGCACTTTAAGACGTAATCGTATGCCGGCAGTACCAAGCCCGCTTCTAGGGTGCGCTTTGCCTCAGCCTCGTAGGCATCGAAGAGGCTGAAGAGCATCGGTACATCGGCAACGTCAAAGTCATATGTCGATCCCTGGACCTCATTTTGCCGGTGGACCTCACCATAGGTAACGCCCTCAGCCCACTCAAGGTCGTAGACACTCTCCTTCTCCTGTATATACATTGCCAGGCGCTCGAGCCCGTAGGTAATCTCAGCGCAGACCGGTTTCACATCGATGCCACCGACCTGCTGAAAGTAGGTAAATTGGGTTACCTCCATACCGTCGAGCCACACCTCCCAGCCAAGACCCCACGCACCGAGCGTAGGTGACTCCCAGTCATCCTCGACGAAGCGGACATCGTGCTTTGACAGATCAATACCCAGTCTTTCGAGACTCTTCAGGTAAATATCCTGCACGTCGTCCGGCGATGGCTTTAATATTACCTGGTACTGGTAGTAATGTTGGAGCCTATTTGGATTTTCGCCATAACGTCCATCAGTCGGCCTCCTGGAAGGCTGGACATACGCAACATTCCAAGGCTCGGGCCCAAGCGAGCGTAAAAAGGTTGCCGGGTGGAACGTACCCGCACCAACCTCGACATCATACGGCTGCACTATAAGGCAACCATATTCTGCCCAATACGACTGAAGGGTTAGGATTAATTGCTGAAAATTCACTAAACTATCCTCTTTCTTTCGCTACCTTCTTAAGTAGCCTTAATATCCATAATGATGGAGCACTCGTACGCCATCAGAATAATTCTAAAGATTTCGAACAGATGAGTACAGTTCCGCCTATTTTAGCAACAAAGCGTTATAATCGCTATACCCATCAGTATCCGCTCCCTCATACCAGGGACCGGTAGCTGGATATGCTGGTACCGGCCAGCCCACCCAGGTTACCTAGTAATGACTAACTATGGATCAGCTGGCTCAAGTATTCCCTACTTTTCAACCTGGCCTGGGTGTAATAGGTAATATAATCCCTCATCAGGAAGTATAACTCATCTTCAAGACGTGCAATGACGCTTAGATCAATAACTTCGTTTAGGGGAAGCTTTATCAAGCGCAAGAGCACCTCTATCGCTGAGGGAGTAAGGACAATACTATCTTTATCCGAGGGGTTGCATTCCTCGCAGATTATACCACCCTGCTCAAAGGAAAAGCGCGCCTTAACACCAGGCTTTTCCTCGCAGACAACACATCGCTCAAGCTTTGGCCTAAACCCTGATATCGCCATGAGTTTGATATCAAAGGCGATTAGCAGGAGCCTGAAGTTCTTTTTCGCCTGAGAAACCGCTTTTAGGCTCCTTAATAAAAGGTGATAGAGCGCAATATCCCGCTCACCCTCAACCGATACTTTGTTCACGAGATCGAGCATTGCCGACCCATAGGTTATTCGATCAAAGTTCTCCCGTATCTCTGAGAACGAATCGATAATTTCGGCCTGTGTCACTATATCGAGATTTCTACCTTTATAGAGCACCAAATCAACATGTGTAAACGGCTCAAGCCGACTACCAAATTTACTTCTGGTTTTTCTAACACCTTTTGCAACCGCACTCACTTTGCCGTAATTATTGGTGAGTATCGTGATTATGCGATCGGATTCACCAAGTTTCTGTGTTTTTAGAACTACTCCCTTTGTTTTATATAAAGACATACTCTCCCCGCTATTATAGCCTCTGCAACGATTTCCGGGCTCTTAGCACAATTCTTGCCCCCAAGAATATGTTAAGCCTGTGGCGAAAATATTAAATAGACAACGAAGCGCAGGCCTGACCGATACTATGGGTACAAGCACCTGAAAATAAATCCCTGCGCTTGCGCCACGCTGTAAATCCCGCTCATATCTCAACCGGAATTCAGCCTACTGTTATATTTTATCTCATTTACCTCAATAATGTAACTTATTAAAGCATTATCTTGATAAACGGTAGCGCGTCTACGTCATGGCCGCCAGCCTACCACTAGATGCATAGCGATACATCAATCCCCTGCAATAATAATTTGTTCATTCTTGTGCATAAGAGATTCTGCGGCCATGCTCCTCTACAGACCATGCTGACCCTTGGGTAAATAAGAATATGGGCACGTCTTGCGTAGGCGGCCATACTCCAACAACATAGGACGGGATATGCAAGAGATAAATCTGAAAAGAGCGCGAAGGGGCATAGTAATAGCTATTCTAATCGGTATTATTACTATAGGAATTATCATCGCCCTTACCTTCAATAAGCGCACCATCACCGCGCTCCTACAGATTGACAGTACTTTCCTCGGACTC
>DASQQM010000059.1:0-5204 GCA_035643475.1 Anaerolineae bacterium
ACCGGTGAATCTCGTCGACAAAGAGGATAGTCTGCCTTCCTTCAAACGTGCGCCTATCGGTCGCCTCTTTAACGACTCTTCGTATATCGGCAACTCCGCTTGTGACCGCGGAAAACTCGGTAAAATGCGCTTTTGTAATGCCCGCGATGATCCTGGCGATCGTTGTTTTGCCGGTACCGGGAGGCCCCCAGAGAATGACGGAGCTCAGCCTATCGTTTTCAATAAGGTTCTTCAACAGGCCATTTTTGCCTAAGAGATGTTCCTGCCCGACGAACTCCTCAAGGGTCCTCGGTCGCATTCGTTCAGCGAGCGGGATATGCATGGTGGCACCGGTAGAGAATAAACTATCCATATCTGCATTGTAGTAAGAAAAGGGGCATAATACCAGCGGAACGACGGCCCAGGGCAGTAATCTCGGAGGTATTTCAAGTATAGAAAGCTTGGGAATTATAAACGGGTCGAGATCACGACGAATATGGCGAGGAGGAATTAAAGATGAAAGCGTACATCGGTGATGAGGCTGGAGGCGCGGCGGTGGTTGTTGGCGTTAAGGATGGAGAGGTTAAGGTAGCCAAATCCGTTACCTTACGTGATGATAATATCCGAGATCCAAAGATTGTAGAGAGGGCTTACTGGCTGAGGTTTGCTAAAGGATTGCCGAAGGGCTGGCGACGGGTACCGGAATACGATGATTTTGTAAACTAGCTCTACTTTGAAAAGTTCTAGGGAAAGGGAAGGCCATCTAGCAACTGTTGAATCACCAGATATCCTTCATCCGTAGTTGCCACATTTATGGGGCGTGTTTTTCGCTCGATAAATCGAGCAACTACATTTTTATAGAAGCAACTACATTTCTTTAGGCTACACTTCTGTTGGTAGTGTTGCTAGTTAGTTGATTGTTGAGTTCGGTTCCAAAGTTACTGAACCAAATAGTGCCATTCCAGCGGGATACCGAATAAGGTATCATTGTGCTAAGTGCTGGTAGAAAGGTAAAAATAGTAATGTAAAACAGGGTGTGGTTCTTAATCACACTAATTAAAAGGTGTGTTCGGGGATGCACCCTACAGCTTATGGTTGCTCCACTGGTACAGCGGGGGCAAGAAAACAGCCGAGGTGTTTATACACAAAGATACCGGTCTAATAAGCGTCAGGTATGTAAAGGGTGCCCGAAGGAAGTACTCGGAACGCTATAGGATCTTTATCCCAAAGGCGCACCTTAAGGCAATAGATAAGGCCACATCGAAAGAGACAGAGGGCACCGATGATTTTGCTGAGAAGGGCTCACTTTAGGCTACTATTTATAGCACCCCTATTGACACTAGTTATCCTACTGGCATTGCAGGGATGCGCTGGTGTAAGGCAGCACGTGGATATCGATAAAGGAAAATCCGGAAAAACGGCTAAACCACCTGCGGAGGCATCTGCTATTACACCAACAAAGGAGATGGCGGGGTTATACAACGCCATACAAGGTGCGACCCGGGTTGTTATTTCTGAGTCCAACAGGGGGCTACTTGAGGAAGATAGGGAAGCGATACCACTTAGCTATTTTACCTCCAAGCAATCGATGTTTTACGATGTGATGCGCGCCGTGACGTCAGCTACCCCGGATGGTGAGCCGTGACGTTGAATGAACGGTTATGTCCTCCGCTGGTACAGCGGGTACAAGAAATTAGGCCAAGCATTCGTGCACAAAGATTCCGGTCTCATACTATTCACATACCCTGGCATGGTGGGCCCTGGGAAGCCTCCTACCGGCAGAGCCTTCATACCGAAGGACAAGCTTCGCATAATTAATAATGCTGCGGAGGTTGATTACAATAAGGGCGGCAGCCCATCTACCGAGCGTATACCGAACCGCGATAAAAGCATCTAGTAACCGGTTTTTAACCAGGCGCCTGAACATTGCCCACCCTGGTATAATTATACCGTACCCAATATTATTCGTGCAGGAAGATAAAGAAGAAATGGGATAATGATGCGAGAAGACAAGATAGTAATACGTGGGGCAAGAGAGCATAACTTAAAAAACATATACCTGGAACTCCCCAGGAATAAGCTGATCGTGATGACGGGTTTGAGTGGATCGGGCAAGTCGTCTCTGGCGATCGACACGATTTACGCAGAGGGGCAGCGGCGATATGTCGAGTCCCTATCGGCGTATGCCAGGCAGTTTTTGGGCCAGATGGATAAGCCGGATGTCGATCACATAGATGGACTATCGCCTGCCATCTGCATCGATCAGAAATCGACCTCCAGGAACCCGAGGTCGACAGTGGGCACTATCACCGAGATCTACGATTACCTACGCTTGCTCTACGCAAGGATAGGTATACCGCACTGCCCAAATTGCGGCAAAGAGATAACCCAGCAGACGTCTCAGCAGGTTGTCGAGCAGGTCATGAGACTTTCTTCTGGCACAAAGTTCCAGGTGCTCGCGCCGGTCGTCCGTGGTCGTAAGGGGGAGTACCGGGAATTGTTGGAGCGTCTGAGGAAGGATGGCTTTGCAAGGGTCCAGGTCGATGGCGAGGTCTATGGCCTCGAGGAGGATATAAAGCTCGACAAGAAAGAGCGCCACGATATCGACGTCATCGTCGACCGGTTGGTTATGAAAGATGAGATACAGCGCAGGCTTGCCGACTCCATTGAGACGGCGCTTACCCTTGGTGAGGGCATTGTATCGATCCAGGTAATCGGGGGTGAGCGGCGTGATTTCAGCACGCATTTTGCCTGCATCGATTGCGGTATTAGCTTTGAAGAACTTGAGCCGAGGATGTTTTCCTTCAATAGCCCATATGGCGCATGCCGTGAGTGTGCGGGGCTTGGCTCTAAGATGGTCGTCGACCCCGAACTCGTCATTCCCGACGAGGGCCTGAGCATTAACCAAGGGGCGATCCACCCATTCTTCTACACGCGCATCGATTTCTATCCCAAGATAATACAGGCGGTCTGCGAGGAATACGACATCGATATGAACGTGCCATGGAGGGACCTCCCGGAGGAGGCCCATAAAATCCTCCTACTGGGAACTGATGGTCATCCGGTATATGTGAGATATCGCAGCTTTACCGGCCGGGCAAGGAGCTATCACGCCACGTTTGATGGCGTTTTAAGAAACCTCGCCCGCCGCTACCGCGAGTCGGAGAGCGAGTACCAGCGCGAGCAGATAGCGCAGTACATGGCGATGAGGCCATGTCCGGCGTGCGACGGGGCGCGGTTGAAGCCTGAGAGCCTTGCAGTAACGGTCGGCGGCCTCAACATACACCAGCTCAGTGAAAAATCCGCTAAGGGGGCGCTCGATTTCATAAGTAACCTCACGCTCACTGAGCGTGAGCAGATGATTGGGCATCGCATATTGAAAGAGGTTCGCGAAAGGCTGCAGTTCCTCATAGATGTCGGTCTTGATTATTTAACCATAAACCGCTCTGCAGGCACTCTTTCGGGCGGAGAGGCGCAGCGCATCCGCCTTGCAACGCAGATCGGTTCGGGCCTGGTAGGGGTTCTCTATGTTCTAGATGAGCCGAGCATCGGTCTGCATCAAAGGGATAACATGCGCCTCATACAGACGCTAAAGAGGCTCAGGGACCTCGGAAACACCCTCATCGTGGTAGAGCACGATGAGGAAACTATGCGCGAGGCTGACCACATCGTCGATATCGGACCGCTAGCCGGTGCGCGTGGCGGCAGGGTTATTGCAAGTGGCACCCTTGAGGATGTCGTGACGAAGCCAGACTCTATTACCGGCCAGTTCTTGAGCGGTGAGCGTAGGATCGAGATTCCGGAAGAGCGGAAAGTACCGGGAGAGGCGTGGCTGAGCATAGAGGGCGCCAGCGAGCATAATCTCAAAGATATTGATGTGCATATCCCGCTTGGGCTGTTCGTCAGCGTAACTGGCGTTTCGGGAAGCGGGAAGAGCACCCTAGTGACGGATATCCTATCGAAGGCGCTAGCAAGGAAGCTCTATCATTCAAGAGAATTACCTGGCAGACATATGGCCATTCGTGGGCTGGAGCACATAGATAAGGCGATAGAGATCGATCAATCGCCGATTGGGCGCACGCCGAGATCAAACCCAGCTACCTACGTGAAGCTGTTTGATGACATACGGGCGCTCTTCAGCCAGCTTCCCGAGGCCCAGGTGAGGGGATATAAGCCCGGTCGCTTCAGCTTTAATGTGAAGGGCGGGCGCTGCGAGGCGTGTAGCGGCGATGGCACGATTAAGATAGAGATGCATTTCTTGCCGGATATCTACATCCCCTGCGAGGTTTGCAAGGGCAATCGGTACAACCGGGAGACTCTCGAGGTTAAATACAAGGGTAAGAGCATAGCCGATGTACTCGATATGTCCGTTGAGGATGCACTCAGCTTCTTTGAAAATGTTCCCAAGATAAAGCGGAAGCTTCAGACGCTCTACGATGTGGGGCTGGGATATATAAAGCTTGGGCAACCTGCGCCCACGTTATCAGGCGGGGAGGCGCAGAGGGTAAAACTGGCAGCAGAGCTGTGCAAGGTTGCAACCGGCAGGACCTTCTATATCCTCGATGAGCCGACGACGGGCCTCCACTTCGCCGATATCGAAAAGCTCCTTGATGTTCTGAATAGGCTGGTAGCACAGGGGAACACGGTGCTGGTCATCGAGCACAACCTGGATGTTATAAAAACCGCTGACTGGATTATCGATCTCGGGCCGGAGGGTGGTGAGGCCGGGGGAGAGGTTATCGCCGCCGGACCACCGGAAGAGATCGCTGAGGTGGAGGCATCCTACACCGGCCAGTTCTTAAAGAAAATACTGAGCAGAGATCGAGTGCTAGTTGGCTAGAATCAGTTACCTGGTGCTGCAGCATTACACTGAACCTCCCCTTGAGGGTGAGGGATGGGTGAAGTGAAAGCCATTTTTAGCAGAGGAATGGCCTCACCCTCAAGTGTAGGGTTATACAGGGATAGAGTAGCAAGCTCCCAAGGTGCTATTCCGCCATCAACTGTTAACCACAATAGGTTTATCCCGTAACTACTCTATTTAGCGATGATCTCCCGCCATAGGTAATACATATGGTAATTGTTGTAGAGTACCATAATATCCTACCATGCCTGATACCTGATATTAGCGTTGTTACAGGCATCAAGCAGCAAGGGATAGAGGGCTGATACGTAGGAATATGAACTGATAATAGGGCTGATACGGGCTTGTCCCGCGCAGGTAGAGC
>DASQQM010000060.1:0-11524 GCA_035643475.1 Anaerolineae bacterium
ACTGGTGATCGATACCCTACTACAGTGGTTCATGGGCCTTGGGCTTGTAGTCGGCATCGTCGCACTCGGCGTCATTGCGGCCCGCTCAGTTGTCGAGAGACGCCAGCAGATCGGGATGCTAAGAGCGATTGGCTTCCGCCGCGGTATGGTACAAAACACGTTTATTCTCGAGTCATCGTTTGTCGCTATCCTCGGCATTGTGATAGGATCGGCGCTGGGGTTAGGTCACTCTTACAACGCGATTGAGTTTATGGCTAAAGATATACCGGGACTTGAGTTTGTGTTGCAATGGCAAAGTGTGCTTGGAATCGCAGCCTTATCGTATGTTGCCTCGCTTCTGACAACGTACTTGCCGGCAAGACAGGCATCGAAAGTCTATCCAGCAGAAGCGCTAAGGTATGAGTAATAAAAGGTGGTGGTGGCGATTCTTCGAATCGCCACCACCACCGTGTTCGAGACCACCCTGATCTTCTAACCTGCTTAGGTTGCATGGGGTTGATGAGAAGCTAGCACAAGTAGTGTTGTGTCAATAGTGTTGCATAATGGTGGTTATGCTATCGCAGCAAGTAAATACGTATAGCTTGCCGTTGTCACCAAACACTTGGACATCTCTGCTATTTGATATATCCTCCGACGAATTAAACTGGCAAACGAAAGTCATCGGTTTATTGCACTCGGGGCACTCTGGATGTTGCTCACCTTGAATCCAGTCAGGAAGGCCCCCTAGCTTGATTAAGGCTTCTTCGTTCGCTTCTTCATCATAGGATCTTAAAAAATCGAACTCTTCTCTGGAAGACAGAAAGATCTCCGCGTCAGTAACGGTTTTAAAATTCGCCTTAGATATAAGGTTGATTGTGCCTCCCTCGAGGCACTCAAGGCAGCAAAAGATAGGGATCCTTTTCAGTAAATGCTTCCTCGCAAATCTGTTATCCTCTAAATCAACGTATCCAAGGTAAGACATGACTTGATTGCATTTTTGACAAATAGGCACTTCTTTTTGTCTGCCCTCAGTATAGAACTGTCTTTTAAAGGGGGCTGGCCTCCTAGGCCTTCTTCGCTTTGAAATGTAGGCGGATTTTGAAATGGTGCACCCAGAAAGAAGCTCCTCTCTTTCTCGATCATAGACCACCACCATTTTTTCGAGTTCTGGCGTTAACCCAGTAACCCATCTGTATGTTCTTAACAATCCCTTCTGATCATACTCGTGTCTATGGTGGCGCTCGTGCTTAGGATTGGCCCAATAGTCAGGATCTGGCAGGCATACCTGAACTAATCCCATCAAGCGACCACCCTCATACTTGTAGCGCCATCTGTAAGCAAGCTCTATTTTGTCTGTCACTTTCTGGCCATGCTTATAGCCTAATCGAAACTGAAAAACGTCAGTCAATATATCGCCATGCCAAACGAGGTAGGTTTCTGAAGGGATAGCTCCGCCAATCTTGTCTATCCTGATAGGAAGGCCTATCTTGTTAAAGTAGCATGTTGAGTAAGACGATTTGCTCTCTGCCCCTCCCTTTGAAATGCTTTTCTTTCTTATTAGGCCATCTATATTTGCCTCAATGTCTAAAAAGGATAAATTCTCATAATAGCTCTTATCAAGGCTATACCAGTTGTGCATAGCACGAAATCGGTCTATGCTGACCTTGTTTTTTCTGCCTAAGAGACCGAAGAAATTAAACACGTGGCGCTCCTTGTAATAGTAAACTGTTACATCCTCATTCCGGAGTGTATATTGAGGAAGCATTACGGTTGCAGCACTGCTTTGCCCAGCAGTCGGTAGACTTCGTTAACACTATCGCCTTTCTTAAACTCCTTAACGATTGGTTCACTCTGCCCACGAATCCAGATCTTCAGTTCTGCATCGAGATCTAAAATCCCTGCGCTTTCTTTTGCAAACCGCACTATGCTGTAGTAGGGGATTGTCTGATACTCTGCCTTCTTACCAGTAACACCTTGCTTATCAATAAGGATCAGCCGCATATTCGTGAAGACAAACATATCGCGGATGAGCTTGTAAGCGGCAAGCAACTCCTCTTCATCTACAAGGATGGGGGCAAATTCGTTTTGCAGTTTTTGTACATCTACCGATGTCGCATGCCCAAGTAATCCATCAAATAGACCCACAGCGTACCCTCCTCCGTATCTTACAGAATATATTTGCCATTCCTACGATGCAATTTCTAAGGCCCGGTTCCAATGCTGATAATTCGCCACGGAGAATCCTTTGACTTCCTGGCAACGTAGAGAAACCTTATTTGTCTGCCGTTCTCAGCAGTAATAATCTTCTTATAAGTCGCATCGTACTCAGCGACCACCTGAACCTCATCATAATTCTTGCCGTAAAGCTTTATATTTGCCTCTTTACTTACTACAAGGTTGCTAATGCTCCAAAGGTTTTTAAAATCAGAGTCGTCAGAGCGATCTATTTCCGATGCATATTCAGGGGAAAGACATGCTCGAGCTGTGGCGTAATCCCTTGCCGCTAAGCTTTTATAGTACGTTTCAACCAGTTGCCATGGAGTAAGCTCCTCAATCGGATTGTTATTCAAAGCTGGTCTTTTGGAGCTACCAGTTGCGCATCCAACTAAAAGTAGGCTAAGTAGCACAAGAGCAGCTGCTGTGGCAACCCTTTTCATATTGCTCCTTTGAGGCATCACAAACCAATTCTACCTTATACAATAATATATCAAATTGGTCCTAAATTGAGTGCTTGCTTAGAAATAATAATGTACCCACACGTGGGTTTGCCGCTATAAACACGAGGTATTGGCTTGACTGGTAACTGACATCGATTTGCCAAATGCTGCTGATTCCCGGTAGTGGTGAGCTATGGTAAGGTGGTACATCCGCTTTACGTTGCTGGATCACTCAATTATCGTTAGTATGTATACCTAGTGCTTGCTTATCATTCTAAAGTTATAGAAGTTATGTATCTATTAATGAGAAGGTTGCTGAAACTCTTGAGGGGCAAAAGCAAGTTAAGCAATACCAGATTCGTCACAGAATCGCTACGTAAAACTATGAGGCACAATTCTAAAGCCCGGATACTAATACTAACTGCAGGATTTGGCTCGGGGCATAATAAAGTGGCACAAGCCCTGCAAGCGTCTCTGCTTGACGAAGGAGCGGGGCACTGTGAGCTCCTTGATTTCTTTGAGCTTGCAGGACCCTATGCCTACCGTATCGCGCAGTTTTCGAATCTATTTTGGGTTAAGTGGTCTCCCTGGCTCTATGGCTGCTTTTATTGGACGATGGACCACTTGCATCCTGACTCGTGGCCTCAGAGGGCGCTTGATAGATTCGGGAGCGAGAGAATATCCGCTTACATTGACACGCACTCCCCAGATATTGTTGTCTGCGTGTATCCAACGCCCGCACGGGTTCTTGCTCGAAATAAAGTGTCCGGGAGGTTTAAGGGTTCGCTTGCCGTTACGGTTACTGATTACCGGGTTAATGCGCAGTGGTTGCACGGGGGAGTCGACCTCTACCTTGTAGCTCATGATAACGTTAAAGATAACCTGGTAAAGTGGGGCATTGACAGGTCATGCGTAAAGGTAACCGGTATACCAATAGATGGCGAGTTTAGCACGACTAATAGCACTACCTCACAAAACAGTTCTACTGAACCAAGGATTCCCCTCGTTGTTGTTATGGGAAGCGGGTATCGAAAAGCTACCATTGTGAAACTTGCTCAGGCGTGCGTACGTACACAGAAACGGATGAGGTTGCTCGTCCAGTGCGGCCAGGATGTCGATTTTCGATCATCTATAGGTGGGCTGAGTAGCACATCGGTGCAGGTAACTGCAGTTGGCTACATTGATAACATGTGTGAGGTGATGTCAACCGCCGACATACTGGTTACAAAAGCCGGCGGCATCACAGTTACCGAAGCTTTAAGTAAACGATTGCCGATGATCATCCATCAACCAATCCCTGGGCAAGAACGGGGAAACGCTGAATTTCTTGCCACAGCAGGGGCGGCCATCATAACGCGAGATGTTAGCGGAGTAACGCAAGCTGTAGGTTTACTTCTTTCGAGTTCGAAAAGAGTTGTGGAGATGAAAACCGCCGCTGCACGCCTTTCACAACCCCTCGCATCAAAGATCGCTGCCCGCGAAATCCTCTCACGTATTGTTGAGGGTACCCGGTAGTAAAGGTGCGCCGAGGGTGAAGTATCGATATGGCATAAGTCGGCGATGGGACAGTGAATCTGCTTAGGAAAGCAGGGGAGTGCCCGCTAAGGCTACTATGCTAAGCGTTTTAAACTATAATAAGGCTATGGATACTATTCTAAAGTATGATGTATTGCTTTTTCGAGCTATTAATGATGCGGCAAGTCCAGCACTTGATTTCACTGCCCTTGCAATAAGTCTTCCCGGTGAGTATGGCGCGTTCTGGATAGGGATGGCCTTACTTGTGCTCGTCTTTTTTAAAGGTGAAGCTAGAGTATACGGCCTGCTGGCCTTGCTGGCGATGTTCGTTTCCGACCTCGTAATAGGCCATTTTCTAAGGGTTATATATTTCAGACCACGCCCCTATGTTGCCCTGCATGACGTTCACCAGCTCGGACCGGCCTGGTGGGGAAGCTCTTTCCCCTCGGCGCATGCCGATAGCTCATTCGCTGGTGCTTTTGTCCTGGGGAAGCGATTTACAAGGGCCAAGCCTTACCTGTACCTATTTGCGACCCTGAGCTGTATATCCAGGGTTTACCTGGGAATGCATTACCCAATGGATGTCCTGATTGGTGCGCTTATTGGACTAGCAACAGGTTTTTTAATTATGCGCTTATATGGCTATTATAAGCCTCACCGAGCCTTAAAAAGCTTACTGCTAATTCTGTTGATATCGAGCGCACTCATGATCGGGGTCACACCAGCCGTGGCGCAGCCGTCACAAGATGGGACGCAGAGGATGAGAGATATAGTAGACGATATTTATAAGTCGATTAGAAATGGCGAGTCAACAGAGCCAGTCTTCGGCATAAACGTGCCGCCAGCTGGCGAAGAGGATGAGAGAACGTTTATTTACAGATGGTATTGGATACTGCCAGGAAAAACAGAGACCGTAAAATTTGCCCTCAAGGCGGGAGAACTAAGAACACTGGAGCAGATGGACTTCCGCCTGAATTTTATTGACGAAGATCTTTCAGATAAGCCAACAAGCGATTATATCGATGTTTTCACAGTTGACCCGAGCGGTAATAAAGAGAAACTGGATTACAGGCCGGATAGGAGATACGCAGGTCGTCTTATTCCTGAGGAGGAGCTTCAAACTGGGGTCTGGGAGCTAATGCTAGTGCCAAGAAGTAATATTAAAAAGGCGGTCCGCATAAACCTAGAGGTTGACCGCGAATTCAAGTCTCCGGAAATCAAACTCGTCGACTTTAAGGATCGTCGTATACGATTTGGTATTGTCAAGGTCGAAGCAATAATCAACTCATGTGTTCCAATTGAGGAGATCTCGATCGGTGGATTCTTTAACCCTGGGCAAACACTTCATCTCGATAGGGAAAACCGAGTCAAGTATTTCATTAATACCTTTGCGCTTTCCCAGGGGTTTCACCGATACATCGTGTTTGTGAAATCGAAGGACCCATATGCCGTGTGGGGTGAAGAATGGGCAGAGTTCTATGTCGGCAATAACCTCTTGCTGCTACCTCTCTTTACCGCCGTTCTCTTCTGGTTCGCTTGGAAAAAGAAGAGCCTTCGCTTTGGCTGGCATAGAATAACGGTTCTATCATTGGTAACGTTTTTGCTTGCATATCTTATTACCTTACTTCCCCCGGAGGGAGATTATATTGAGTTGTTCATCTTTATTGTCTTTATGCTGATTGTAACGCTCATTTTTACCCCGATAGGCCGATTCTATCTTAAACTTGGATGGCTAAGGTCGTTCCTCTGGCTGCCGGTGTGCGCTGTTTTTGCAATGGTAAACTTTTATATCGGCGCTCTTATAATGGCAGCTATGACGCTGCTGGTTTTATCGAAATGGCCCTATTCAGAAAGGAAAGGGGCTATTCCCTAAACACTCTAAATAAAGATGTTTTGAGGATCAGCTAACCTACTTGGGATAGCGTCTGTAGCCTAGGTCGTAGGTTCAACTTTTTTCGTCTTTCTTGCTCTGGCGAGGAGGCCGGCAACGGTTATAAGAGCAACCAGGATTACCGGAATCCAACCGAGCACATTGGGAAACGCTCGTTTCTTTTGAGATGCGGTAGCATGAACGCTTTTTGATTTATCCGGCTTGTTTGTGGTATGTGTGGCTGTCTCGCTCTCTGTGCTTGTGCTGGTGGTTTCGATGCCAAGCGTGTCAGTACTTTCAAGCAAAGCGGTTACACTATCCTCAATATCGTCGAAAACAATATCATCCAAGAGCTCGGTAGTGTCCCACACCGATTCTGTCGACGTCATTGTCGTCATGAAGTTTAGACTAGTCGTTGTTGGTGAGCTCTTTGTGGTGGCCAGGGTGGTTGTGGTTGTAGCAGGATTCTTCGTTGATGATACGAGGCTTGGCTGTGTTTTAGGTGCGCTTGTAGGCACGGGGCTAGTCGGCATAATCACCGGATAATTCGTTGTGGTTGTAATAGGTAGATAGGTGGGCCTCGTCGTTGTGGTAGTTGGGCGTTCAGTAGTTGTCGGCATTGTGGTGGTTGTGGGATTAGTAGGCACTGTCGTTGTTGGTTTATTTTTTCTAGCCGCGTATGCGGCTGCTTGCTCATCCAATGGTGCCATACGGGCACCTGCCAATATTAGGGTGAGGAGGGATACCCAAACGATAAGTACAAAGCACCTGCAGGCAAACCATGGCCTGTACCCGTTTACGCCATCGCCACTCGGTTTTATATTTTGGTGTTTTTTAATATCCATCATAGCGATTATATTTCTTCGCTTTACAAACCCTTTATCTGGTGCTTGTTGCTCAGGAGTGTACGTGAATCTGTGTAAGATGCGGTGGTTGCTGTTACGTTTGAAAATGCAGAATACATATACATACTGCGTCTTATCTTATTTAATTATACGTTCAACAGCCCAGATGGGCAAGCCTTAATAACAGATACGAGTGCTTTCTCGCGTTGCTGTTTGATACAGTAATGTTATTGCAGAGGCTTTTTCAATACGCCATCTTGCCTTTGCCACCTTCCGTGACACCTTTTGGCCAGCAGTGAAAATCGGTGTATTCAACATCTCCAGGTGTGTCTAACTCAGAGGCAAGCTCCTTTATTCTCTGTTCGAAGTCTGGGTTTTCAAATGAGAACTCTGTGAGCTCTCCAATCTCCTCAACGCTTACTAGGCTCATCCCTTCGCGTTGAAAACCCTTTCTCGCGTAATCAATTGCTTCTCGCTTAGATCCCGCAAACACAAGGCAGTTGGTGAAAAATCCTTCAATATCCGGCCACGGTGCAACTTCATCAGTAAATCTACCTTCAATAAACAAATACCAGATTCTTGGCGATGTCATATCATTTACTCCTTTGATAACTAATTCTTTAGCCTTATCCTTTATGGGGTCGATATACCAAATATCCAGGCAATGTAGGAGTTGGAAGACTAGAAATTAACTACATCTATCTTTTGCCTTGTATACCTCCAGCTTGTTCTCGGAGTAAAGGCATCAAAGCCGCTCTGCCTTAGTAATGGTCAGTATGGGCTATAATTGCCTTATTAGCTACTCTGCTATCCATAACACGGGTCCTCGTAAAGTAGCGCATTATTATTGACTTTATCGGCACGTGCGCCTGGTTACTAAATAAGATAAGGCGTATTGATAGCGGTTTGGCGGATTGAAGCCTGCTGCCCCTCGCAGTTGTTTGTTTTGCGCTATATATCCCGTAGTCCGCCTCTTAGCCTCTTGTATTTATCAACCTGGGACTACCATCGTTTCCCCGATATCAACTTCATAGAGGCGATATGGTATTCTTTTTACACGGGATACGTCGTCATATTCGGTAGTATTTGTTAATGGAGCAGTCCTATGGATCATTACCATTTGTTAGCGAAAGATTACGACAGCTTACATCCAAAACAAGAGGTATTTAAACAGCAGCCATTTTTCGAGGGGCTTATCGAGGAGTATTCGGTAGAAACCTGCCTGGATTGTGCGTGCGGTATAGGCTGGCACCTCTACATGTTGGCGCATCTTGGCATACGCTGTTACGGGTCCGATATCTCGAATGAAATGTTATCGGCAGCAAAAGATAACCTAAAAGGGTTGGATATACCTCTTAAGAGGCAGGATTACCGGACACTCGAAAACTCCTGGGACCAGCGATTCGATATGGTTATCTGCATGTCGACAAGCCTCCACCATATGCTCACGGATGATGATATGGTAAAGGCCTTAGCGTCGATGCATGCTCGATTAAATGAACGTGGCATATTAGTGATAAGCAGCGGCATCACCGATGCTTTGCTTGATGAAAGACCTAAGTTTATTCCCGCCACAATAATGGGAGACCACGCCTTCTATTTTTTCCTCGAATATCCATCGGAGCACAAGGTAGTGTTCAATATATTACATGTAAAGAAGACAGAGGAATCGTTCGAGCATGCGTTTTACGTCATGGATTACAATGCAATACGACAAGAGGAAATCGACAGGCTCTTGCGTGAGACGAATTTTAACACTATACGCTACTTTAGCGATTTTGATTTTTCCCCATACTCCAAAGAGACGAGCAGAAGGATGGTAATCGTAGCGCAGCGGTAATTGAGCTTCAAATCTGCCTATTCCCAAGGCCTAGGTGTAGGATGTGAGAGCTGAGGAATATTATGTGTAAGGTTGTTATATCAGACAGGGAGATGAGCGTATGAAAGTACTGGTTATCCTCGCACATCCAGGCACGAGAAGTTTCAATCATGCTATTGCTGACACAGCTGTTCAAGCGCTGAAAGAAAACGGCCACGAAGCCATGTTCCATGACCTTTATCAGGAACAGTTCGATCCGGTTCTCCCATACGAGGAGGTCCCGAGGGGCGCAGAGTTAGATCCGGTGACCAAGCAACACGTTGAAGAGCTTAAAAGCGCAGATGGAATCATCATAATCCATCCCTCCTGGTGGGGACAGCCGCCCGCAATTTTAAAGGGATGGATTGACCGTACGTTTCGCCCTGGCATCGCATACGAGTTTAAGGAGGGCACGAAGGGCTTTACGGCGCCAACTGGCCTACTGAAGGCTGAAAATGCGCTGGTTATAAACACAACGAATACCCCGGTCGAAGTAATACTCCAGGTGTTCGGCGACACCCTCGGTGATATCTGGGATAAGAGTGTCCTTAGCTTCTGCGGTGTTAAGCACTTTAATAGGAAGGTATACGACCAGATGGTAATCAGCACACCGGAGCAGAGGAAGGTCTGGCTGGATGATGTGCAGACCACCATCCGGCAATTATTCCCAAAACCCGGCGAAATGAGAATCCCAGCGTAGGGCCGCATATTGTCGGCTGTTTATATGGCTGATCGGTATAGAGCGCCTGGTGGATAATTTTCCGCCAGGCGCTCTATGCTTCGGCTGTGCCGTGCACGTGCGCTACGCAAGCCGATCGGCCCAATCACCAATGAGCGGCACCTTGTAATACTCGCCCTGGTACGACTTTACCATCAATACGATCCAGAGGATAAAGGCGGCTATTACAAATACCAGCCCGAGGAAGGCAACCAGTAACAGCCCAAGCACTGGAATAAATATGGAGATAACCGCAAGTATAGTGAGGGCGGTTGAGATAACTATCAGGGCGGCGTTAAAAAACATCGCCTGAAGAGCGTGAAAACGGACAAATCTATTTTCGCTCTCGATCAAGAAGAAGATCAGACCGGCTAAAAAGCTAACGAATATGCTAAGAAAATATGATAGAAACGCAGCAAGCCGAGGATCTATGCCGGTGGATGTTCTGCCCAGCTGATCTTCGCCACCCGGTGCGGGCCCCTGAGCCTCACGTCTTACCGCCCTCGCTTCATCCGGACCTTCGCGCTCTGTTGCCATTTCTTCCTCCAATACCCAGTATCTTTTTACTTTCTGCCCATAAAAGAGATATATAAGTCAGTTTATTGATGTATTTTGCTTTCAGTCCCACAGTGTTTGGTTCGAAGACCGGCACGTAGCAAACCTAAATAGGTTTCATATATTTTTACCCGCAAATCATTTATAGATAGAAAGCACGGATGGAAACCTCTAATCACTGGTAATTTCTTTGGTGCTCTATGCAGATTACAGCTCCCCCGGTAATTAGCAGAAGTCCACCAATGATAAAAGGAGCGGCGCATACGGTCCATCACACTGGCAATAAAGGCACCGATGGCGCCAATGATTCCGGAAGTGGGCATTACTACCTTAGCTGTTTCCGGACTAGCTTTGGATAGGTTCCGAATTTAGATTCACTGTTGCTGCTGCTAGCAATAGTGAATCTTAGAATCAGTATTACTGGGCTATATAGATTACTTCGCCACTGCCTCTACCATCTTAGATGCCTCAGCTCTAATGGCAGAGTTTGCCGGCTTAAAGGTATTGTCTGGATACCCACTTATGATCCCTGCATCCTTTGCGGCTAAGATATAGGACCAGCTCCACAGAGTTGAGGGTACATCGGTAAAGTCAGCTCTGTAGCTGGTTGTTGGGGGGATCTTAGCAGCAAGGACCACCATCTTTGCGATCTCCTGTCTGGATACATTGGCTGTTGGTCTAAACGTATTATCAGGATACCCACCTATGATACCAAGCTCCTTTGCTTCCTCAACGTAGCCATAAGCCCAGTAGGAAGTGGCAACATCGGTAAATGATGATGCTGTATTAGTAGTGGGGCTCTCTCCTATTGCAAGGATGACCATCTTGGCAAACTCTGCTCTGGTGATGCTGTTAAGAGGTCTAAAGGTGCCATCGGGGTAGCCACTGATGATCCCCTTTACTACTAAGGCATCGACATAGGATTTGTACCAGGCATCAGCTGGGATATCGGTAAAGGTTGTTGGTGTGGTTGTCGTCGGCTGTGTTGGCGTATCCCCGCTCCCATTGGATAGCGTAATATCTACTTGAACCGGTGTATATCTATTAGTCGTTGTCCCATCGCCAATCTGGCTAGCATAGTTTGCTCCCCATGCCCAGATCGTACCGTCTTGTTTTAGGGTAAGTGAGTGATCGGAACCAGCTGCAATTGCCGCTATATTCGAGAGTCCAGACACTTTAATTGGTGCTGACCTATTGGCCGTTGTCCCATCACCGAGTTGACCATATCCATTATATCCCCACGCCCAGACCGTGCCGTCCTGCTTTAGGGCAAGTGAGTGCCAATGGCCAACTGCAATTACAGTAACACCAGAGAGATTGGTTACCTGAACCGGTGCTGACATAAAAGAAGTTGTACCGTTGCCGAGCTGGCCATAGGTGTTGCGCCCCCACGCCCAGACGGTGCCGCCTTGCTTTATGGCAAGAGAGTGATCGGAGCCAGCTGCAATTGCGGTAATGCTAGAGAGCCCCGATACTTGAACTGGCGTTGAGCTATTTGTTGTGCCGCTTCCGAGCTTGCCGTATTCA
>DASQQM010000061.1:0-10295 GCA_035643475.1 Anaerolineae bacterium
GTATGCATCCATGAGTTTTCGAGAGATTTTCCGCCGCTCCTCAGTTGGGTTATCAGCACCGGAACTTACGGGCGGTGATGTATGGCTCAACTCGGAGCCAATCATGATCCGCGATACGCCGAATCACCTCTTTATGGTCGATTTTTGGACCTACAGCTGAATCAACTGCATGCGGACATTGCCACATCTGGAGGATTGGCATGAAAAATACGGTGATAAAGGATTTACGCTAATCGGCGTTCATTCGCCCGAGTTCGATTTCGAGCGTGACCCGGATAACGTCCGCTGGGCCATCGATCATTTCGGCATTACGTACCCGGTCGTCCTGGACAACCACTTCAAAATCTGGCACGCCTATTCAAACGCGTACTGGCCCCGAAAATATATGGTGCTCAACGGCAAAATCATCTACGACCATATCGGCGAAGGCAATTATCGTGAGACTGAGATTGAGATCCGAGACTTTTTGCAGCAGATCAACCCGGACCTCGATCTCTCCAGCATACCGATAGTTGAGGAAAAGCGCCCGCTCTGCCAAACGCCGACCCCGGAGACGTATGCAGGATACTCGCGCGGGTCCATAAACAACCCGGGTGGATACCGGCGGATGGAGGAGTCCACCTACGAAGACCCCGGCGATTATCGCAGTCCCGGCCTTTACCTTCAAGGGCGCTGGCTCGCCGAGAGGCAGTATCTTGAACATATAGGGACAAATGAAGGCGATCACCTGGTGCTTCCCTTTGAGGCGGTATCAGTTAACCTGGTTATGACCTCCCGCTCCCCCAAGCCGATTCGGCTTGAGATCGAATTTGACGGCGAACCGCTCACCGATGAAACCAAGGGAGATGACGTGGAGAATTCCGCAGTAACCGTAGTCGAGCCGCGGATGTATAACCTGTTTAGAGCAGACGAATTCTCCTCCGGAATACTAAAGTTAAAGGACCTGCCCGATGGGGTTCGTCTATACGCGTTTAGCTTTGGCGGCTGCATCGGCATAGCCTAGTAGCATTGCATGTCATCCTAGGTGGTAGCATTAGCGCTACCGCCATGCCATCCCGGACCTGGGCGTTAGTGCTGCTGTCTGTTACAGGGCTGTGCAATGTGGCCATTCTGTCATCCTTATAGGAGCCGGATGAGTCGAAGCCCTGAGCGAAGGCGAAGGGATGAGAGCTGTCAAAGCTAGAAGCATCGAGTTGTAAAATCCCTGCGGCATTCCGAGCCTCAGTGTCACTACCGGCACGTCATCCTGAGCCGCAGTAAAACGGAGGCGAAGGATCTAAAATCCGCTGGTAATTATGCTAGCACATGTCATTCTGAGGAGCCCGCAGGGTGACGAAGAATCTCAATCACACCATCTAACTTCTTAAGCCTGAAACCATTCCCTGCCTCAAGTCTTTTAATCCAGGGTTAAATGATTCTGCTTGATCAGTCTTTCCTTGTAAACCCTTAGAAATTATGAACTATACTATTTGAGATTCTTCACTTCGCTTGCGCTCCGTTTAAGAGTGACAGCTTCTACAACGTATAAATTTTCTTCGTATTTCTTATTGGCTTGGCGATTTGCCAATAATCCAGCGATACAATAATCAGTCAAGAATCTCCACAAATAGGGGCAATAGCGAATTAAGGTAGAGATGCGCTAAGCCATGGGTACAGAACACATAGCGTAACGGCTGGGATCAGGGGTATAGGGGTATAAATATTAAAAAGTCTAATTATTAAAAACCGGGTGAGGTTGGTAATAATGAAGCGATCTTTGATTCTACTTATTGTGCTTTTGCTTCTCCTAAGCATAGCGTTGATCGGCTGCCCACAGCTGGTTCCCCGACAGCCTACTGGTCGGACGACCGAGCCCACGATTTCACCTACAACCACCACCGAAAAAGAGACTACCATAACTCTCTATTTCATAGAGGAACGCGAAGATACGATGTTTCTGGTCCCTGAGAAACGCAGCATTCCCCAGACTAAAGCGATTGCGAGAGCGGCGCTCGAGGAATTAATAAAAGGGTCGAAACAGCCGGGTCGCTTCTCGGTAATCCCCCCTGAGACAAAGATACGCTCGGTAAAAATTGCGAATGGCCTTGCAACAGTCGACTTTAGCAAGGAGGTCCTCAACGCAAATGTAGGCGCCCCAGGTGAGGAGTTGGGCATTGCCCAGATCGTAAATACCCTCACGGAATTTCCAACTATTAATAGAGTTATGTTCCTGGTCGAAGGTAGGGATAGAGGAACTATCGATGGCCGGGAGATTCAAGACTGGTGGGGCCATGTCGGTCTCTCCGACCAACCATTCTCGCGAAGAGAGGATCTTATACAAGGAGGAAAGGTTGTAAGCAATACGGTACGGGTAGAATCACCCCGCGCATTTACCTCTGTTGAAAGCCCGCTTACCGTAAGGGGCCAGGCTCGGGTATTTGAGGCGCAATTTCAGGTCCGGGTACTCGACAAGAATGGTACGGTGCTTGCAGAAGTGCCAGTTATGTCAGAAGGTTTCGATTGGGGCAACTTCAGTAAGCAGATAAGCTTCAGGAAACCGAAAGAGCCCGGTCGAGGTACGGTTCTTTTCTTCTTCTTCAGCCCTAAGGATGGCAGCGAAGTCACCATGGGATCGGTGACCGTGTTCCTGAAATAGTATTTTCAAAAACCATGGCCTCCTTTATTGGTTATTCGTCTGAAGACGACGACCTGAAGGAGGCCATGGTTTTACGCATTAAAAGTTATACTACCGATTCTTATTCTAGTTTATCTTTACAAGGCTTTCTGCAGCCTTAATGACTATGTCTTTATTCGGGCCTGATAGAGAGGGCCCGGATGTTATTTCTATGGTTGAGTTGCCAACATCGATAAAGAGCCTATAAATAAAGGGGCGTACTTGGTCAATTCTTTCCCCATATCTAGTTTTCTCCTCATATAGGATAGCCGGTTTTTCACCAACTGTAATCTCTGTTTTTGTAGGCTCTATCCATCCCCCAGGTGCCCCAGGTGGTAGGTCTGGGCGGGTTCCTTTGGTAAAGGAGGGCTTGAAAGCAGGCCGGTTCGTGATGGATAAAGTATTGTGTTCTGGATCATTATAACCAGCAACATACTTGCTATCAGGGGCACCTTGAAGAGTGCTGTCAGACGGTCCACCTGACCTGTCTTCTGGCCATCCCTTGTAATAACCAAAACCACCAAGTTTGAATCCTTCGAAGGATTCTCCCACATAATAAAGATCGAACTCTTTGAACTTCTTAGCTTTAGCAGGTGAAAAATTGAGTCGGGTTATGGAGTCGGCATTTTCGGGCACCTTGAGACTGAATACATCCTCAGTGAGCTCTTGTGTATCGAGCAGTTTAAAATCCTCGAACGTCACCGTTCGCTTATAAATTATCTCCCTTTCTTGATTCGGCCCAACCTTCCATGTTTGGTAGGTAATTCTTAGAGGTTGATAATTGTCTTTTCTAATATCACTGACTATCTCACTGCTCATAACACCACCATCACCGCCATCATTATCAGGTAGCATCCCTCCTGGATAGGAAGTCGTCTCTTCATATAAAATCGCCTTAGAGGCTGTAGGAATTACCGGTAGAAGAATATAGCCATAAATATCACCTTCTATCCTGGCTATCTCACCGGTTAGCCTGGCTACCTCACTTCTATCATTGCCATCATTAGCTTTTTTGGGTAGCGTCTCTTTCAACCTATAGGCCTCAACACCATCAACGATTTCTTCACTTAGGATCACTGCTTTTTCATTCTTAAGAAGTTCTCGATACCGCTTAATATAGCCACTCACGGGATCACTAAAGCGCGAGGCGTAGATCTTTGGGATATCCACTTCTCCTACATGGAGCTTATCGCCATCTTTTACCACATATAGAGTACTCTCACCCCTCACGAGCACCTTCCCTGTGAATTCCTTACCATTTCTAGAGCGATAATGACGAATCCATTTCATCGTCTTTTTATCATAATCAACCCAGAACTCATCCTGCCAAGAAATAGGCTCCTCTCCACTCTGCCCCCGCTGCCAAGCGGGATCATCAGGCTCCTCATCTAGCTGACCCTTAATCTTATAGTAAGTGATCTTCCCTGGTTGCCCCATAGCAGCGATGGCTTTTTGCATAATTAGAGTATCTGATGGCGGGTTAAAGATTCCAGATATTAGAAATGCTGCAACTAAAGCAGCTATGAGACCACCAGCAAGTAGGATCCTTAGCGGTTTTATGGAAAACCTCCGGGTAGACGCCGAGCCCTGGAGGGTATATGCATCTTTCCCTCCCTCCACCTTATGAAGTATGCGATCGTCCTTCAACTTCATCAACTCCTTTATGTATCTGAAAGGTAAGAGCAACGAAAAATCCGGGGCCTTGCTTTTATTGCTATCCCGCCTAAAGCCTCTAACAAGATCATCAAGCCTACTGGCAAGCTCAGGCGAAGCATCAAATCCTTTAGGCATTGCTAAAGCTTGGTTTAAGTTGCTGAGGTCTTTCAGGAACTTTACGCAACTTGGACATGTCGTAAGATGCTCCATCACTGCTGATTCTTCTAACCCTTCAAGTTCCCCATCTACGTACTCACTTATGAGTCTCTCTACTTGATGACATCGCATGAAATATCACCTTCCATAAAATGCGAGACTGCTTTTAGTAAACTTTTCCGGGCAGCAAATATTCTTGATTTTACTGTTCCAACCGGTAGTCCCATTATTTCTGCTATCTCCTTGTGGCTTAATCCTTCTACCGACTTCAGGATGAGACAGAGTCTTTGCTCCTCGCTCAAATTTAAAAGTCCGCTCTTTAAGGCATCCTTAAGCTCAAGTATTTCGAGAGCAGTTTCCGGGTTTTTAAAATCTGAGCTTGCTACATATGCTTGCTCGTCCATTAAAACAGGATTATTTTTTGATTTCCGGAGCGAATCAATACACCGATTCTTTGCGATGTTAAAGAGCCAAGTTTTAAAGCTTGCCTTGTCTGGATTAAATTGCTCCAAATTCTTATAAGCGCTTAAGTATACTTCTTGGATATTGTCTTCTGCTTCCTGCAATTGCCCAATTGTGCGCATGATGATGAAGCAGATAGGGGCCCGGTACCTTCCTAAAAGCTCTTCGAATGCTTTTATATCGCCTGATTTTGCTTGCTTTGCTAAAACGTTATCAGAAATCATAGTTTTCTCTGCCTTAGCGGCTTCCTCTACCTTAAATATACGTGCAAGGGAAGAAAAGGTTCACTTATTAAGTAAAATTCTAAGAATATTTTAAAAACCATGGTCTCCTTCAGGTCATCGTCTTCGAACGAGCAGCCAATAAAGGAGGCCATGGTTTTATAGGTAAAAGTTATGCTACCGACTCTTATTCTAGTTTATTTTTACGAGGCTTTCTGTGGCCTTAATCGTCCTGTCTTTCGCCTCTGCTTCGTCTTTGTCACCAGAGGTGATATTTACGGTAGATCTACCGATATTGATAAATAGAGTGCAAATGCTAGAATCAAGGCTCTCTTGCACCGTTAAAACCGCGGGATTTCCGTTGATTGTAATGCTGGTTCTCTTGACGTATGGAATTAATTGCGATTTTTCAATGTCGGGCTCCATAATTGGCGAAATAGAAATGCTTACACCTCCAGGCTTTTTTGAATCATAATACTCTATATAAGCGATGCGATCCGATAGCCCCTTTCCTTTAGGCAGTTCGCGACCGATCTGTTTCAAGTATTGAATATGCCCACCAAACTTAAGGCCGTTAAAAGATTTTCCAAGGTAATAAAGATCAAATTCTTTGAATTGCCGCGCTTGCTCGATCGAAAGATTGCGAGTTATTTGGTAGTCAATACCTTTGGGTATATCGATCGTAAAAACGTCTTTATCAAGGTCTTTAGGGTTTATTAGCTTGATCTCATCAATAAAGATCGTCCATACTGCGTTGAGCTCGCTCTTCTTACCTTGCTGAGTCTTCCACACCTCATGTATGACTTTTAAGGGCTTGTAATTATCCTTTCTAATATTGGCTACCTCAATCTCAGTAGTGCCATCTTTAGCAGTTGACTTCACCATAATTTTATAGGTCGCAATGCCTTTGACTTCCTCTTCACCTAAGACCTCAGCTTCCCCACTCTTAAGTAATTTGCGATATTCCCTAACGCCACCCATGATTGGATCATCACCAGAGAACTCCTGTGCCTCACTCTCGTTAACACCGTTGACTTCGTCGTTTATCATTGACATATTGATTGCTTTGCCGTCCCTTATAAGATAGTAAGAGGTGGTATTAAAGCCTCCTATCTTATCATAAGAGCGGTTGATGCTCTTTAACATCTGCTTTTCATGATCAACCCAATATTCTGCCTGCCAATTCGGGCTGTAAGCAGGATCATTACCCTTATAGCTTCCTATGACTTTATAGTAGGTAATCATGCCCGGCCTCTCTATAGCAGCAAGAGCTTTCTCGGTGTTAAAGCCTTTTAGTGGTAGATATGTCTTGCTTGAGACTAAAATTAGTATAGCAAGTGCGGCAACCAAACCGACTGCGACCAGAACTTTTCCTGATTTTGTAGGGCGATTCTGCGCAACTGTCGAGATACGAGATTCGGGTCTGCCGCTTGCTGCCGTAATTCTTTTTAATACGCGATCCTGCACGTCCCTATCAAATTTGGTATCCTTGCGGAAGGCGTTTCTGACTCTCATAGCGGTCGATATCATTTCAGAGGGATCGGAAACGCCTTGCTCAATTTGAGCTGCCAGCCTCTCCGCCTCTCGTTTCTTGAGCCAGTAAAACATCTGCGTTTCCCTCCTTTAAGATTCTTCTTAATCCTTTTATGCCGCGGTAAAAAAGCATCTTTACCGTCCCTTCCTTCTTGCCAAGAAAATTGGCGACACCTTTAAAGCTCATATCCTCAACTATTTTCAGGTATACTACCTGCTGCTGTTTTGGATTCAAGCTTCTAAGCGCCTGCCAAACCCCCTCGTCTTCCCATGGCGAATTAAAATGGCCTTGAGCTGCTTCAAACTGCTCCTCCGAATGCCCAAGCCTTGCCACTTTGCGGTATCGGTCGATACAGAGGTTGCTGGCAACTGTAAAAAGCCAGGCTAATATGCGATCCTGCTGTATCTTATCGTGGTTTTCCAAGAACCTAACGAATACTTCTGCCGTAATATCCTCTGCGTCCTGATAGGAATTCGTTCGAAAAAGGCAGTAACGATAGATTCTCTCCGCATGCGTCTGGTAAACATTGATGAAATGATCTTCAACCACGAATCCCTCCACCTCCTTAAACGGGTGAGCTCAACCCTTTACTTACTTTAACAATTAAGGGCCTAAAAAAGTAACACAACCTATAATTAGCGACAGGGATTTAAAGCTGTTGGCGGTCAGCGATCTGCCGTTAGCTCTTAGCTACAAGCTGAGAGTTGTTTTGAGATTGCCACGTCGCTCGCTCTGCTCGCTCCTCGCAATGACAGTTGTAATATAACCATAGGCTTCTTCCTTAAGCTACCTACCTGCAGTGAGCCGGGTGCTCGCAGTGATAGCCTATAAAGGAAATGGACTTCTGTTGTGCTGCACCGGTAAGGTAAATCCTATGCTACCTCTCTACTAGAAGCTGATGGCTGACCGCTGATAGCTGATGGCTACTTTGAGACTACTTCGTTAAGTTCCTTTGGCTTCAACTCAAGGACTGCGGCCCTCTCGGGCCTTGCCTTGCAGTGACAGGTTTTAGTCAGAGCACGCGTGATAGGGTATTTACCATACTCACAGGCAAGCAAGCACATCTTACAATACCGGGCGCTCCATTATAGTTTTCGCTCCCGTAAAGTTTTAATATGGATAAGTGATCACCTTTCGGGAGGACATCAGTGAAGCAAGAATCCTGGCCAACACTCTCAAGAGAGCAGATTGAATCGCTCCGCCTACAATATTTTGACGTAGTAAATGACGGCGCGTACGTCTTCGATTTCGAAGACGGAAGGATTTTTGACGTAAACAAACACCTAATAGAAATGCTGGGCTACACCCGTGAGGAACTCCTGCAGCTTGACGTCTTCGACATCCACCCGGAAGAGGAACGGGAGCGAATGATCAAGCTTATCGATATCTTCAGCCGGGAGGGGCAGATCAGGGGCATAAGCGATATGCACCTGAAGACAAAGGATGGCAGGTGGATTCCCGTTGAGAAAAATGGGACGCTCTTCCCACTAAACGGCCGCAAGGTCATCCAGTGTACCTGCAGGGATATCACCATCCGAAAGAAAGCAGAGGAAGAGCTAAAGCGGGAGCAAGATTTCACCCAGGAACTCATTCGAACCGCAAAGAGTATTATCATCACCGTTAATCCCGACCACACGGTAAGAACCGTAAACCCAGAGACCGCAAAAATATTGGGATATAAAGAAGAAGATATTATCAGCAAGAATTGGTTTGATAATTTTATCCCTGTAAGATTTAGAGATGAGCTCAAGCGCAGCTTTAGCGAGCTGTTAAAGGGGAAAATCTCCGGGTTCGGGCTGCATGAAAACCCCGTTCTCACGAGGTCTGGCAGAGAGGTAGCTATACAATGGAGCAATAATGTTATACGAGATACGAGTGGACAGATAATCGGCACCCTTAGCATAGGCCAGGATATCTCCGAGAGAAAGAGATTTGAGGCAGAGCTTAACAGGCGCATTGAGGATATGCACATCTTAAACTCAATAGCACTTGAGATCACATCCGGTCTGGAGCTTGGGAAACTACTACCGATGATAACGAAGAGCGCGGTTAAGCTGCTCAACGCTGATGCCGGAGGAGTCGGCATTTACGACCCGCGTAAGGATATTCTGTCCTACCGCCATCTTTATAATTTACCGCAAACGCTCGCTCACCTTGAAATACCCAGGGGAGCGGGATTAACGAGCTACGTCCTGGATACCGCACGCCCGATTTCAATTCCCGATTACTTAAGCTATCCAAAGGCGATTAAGGAGTTCAAAGAGGCCGGTATGCGGGGGACAGTGATAGCGCCGCTCCTTGTCGAGAACAGGCTGTTGGGCACACTCGTAATCGTGCACACGCATCCCGAAAAAAGGTTTAACGAGTATGATATTAGCCTGCTGGAGGCTGTTGCGCGGCAGGCCGCAATAGCGATCTACAATGCCCAGCTTTTCGGAGAGATGAAGGATGAAGGGGAGTTCAGACAAGCACTAAACCAGCTTACGTCAGTAATCGGGGCAACGCTTGATATAGATAAGGTCTATGATCTCATGTGCGAGGAAGGCACAAAACTCTTTAGGAACAGCGGTACGTACCTCTATGTTGTGGATCAGGAGAGCGGATTGCTTGTTGGAAAGGCCGCTTATGGCGAGAAAGCCGAAGATTTTCTAAAGGTAGCAATCCCCATTCGTGAGCCATCGCTCGCTACATATATATATCATACAAGGAAACCAGTTCTTATCGATGATGCGGAGAGTCACCCCATAGTTAAGCCTGATATTAGGCAAAGGTTCAGATCAAAAACGCTGATGGGCGTCCCCGTTATCGTCGATGGTGAGGTGAAGAGCGTCCTCGTCTTCCATAGCAGCGAGAGGCCATACTTCTTTAATGAGACCCAGCTCGAAAGGGCGAAGATACTGAGCAACCAGATCGCGTTTGCAATTAAGAATGCCGACCTCTATGAGGGTACCAAGAAAGCCCTTGAGCACGAGCGCTATGTCGCGGTAACGCTCCAGCGAAGCCTCCTCCCGGAAAAGGTACCAGAGATCCCCGGCGCTGAGGTTGGGGCCTACTATGCGCCAACTCATGCAGGCGACGCGCTCATCGGCGGAGATTTTTATGACTTTATACAGCTTGCAGATGGAAAAGTAGCGATCGTTATCGGAGATGTCAGCGGAAAGGGTATTGAGGCGGCGGCGATAACGGCGATGGTGAAATATGCCATCCGCTCCTTTATATATAAAGACCCGACCCCCTCGTATGTGCTCACACAGGCAAATAATGTTGTCTCTATGCAGCTTAAGCTGGGCTCGTTTGTTAGCCTCTGCTATGCCCTGTATGATCCCAAGACCGGTGTTATCGATTTTGCAAACGCGGGCCACCCATTCCCGGTGCATTACCGGGCGGCAGAGCAGGCATATAAGCTCATAGAGACCGGCAATCCGGTATTTGGCCTTATACCAAACTACGCCTACAACCAGGTTAAAGAGGCGCTTGCAGAAGGGGATATATTGGCCCTGTATACGGACGGCCTGATAGAGGCCAGGACGGGGAGGAAGTTCTTCGGAGTCGATGGAGCCGAGTCCTCGATCAGCAAGAATCACGATCTGAGTGCCCAAGAGATCGCCCTTAA
>DASQQM010000062.1:0-14525 GCA_035643475.1 Anaerolineae bacterium
GAGGCAGCAACGCTAACATCTCTCGTTAAGAACACCATTAAGGCGCATGCCTACGAAGATGGCACACCAGCCCTGATAATGGCAAAAACCAATGACCTGGTGGCAAGATTTAGCCCTCTGGGTAACTTTATCACCGCTTCCTTTAGTATTCTTGACATGGCAACGGGACAACTTACCTACTGCTCTGCGGGGCACCCGCCCGCAATAATAAAGAGAAAGGCGGGTGGTATCGATTTGCTTTCAAAGCATTCACTGATAATAGGTGCGTTCTCAAAGGTAAATTATAGAAGCGGCAAAGCGATCCTTAGAAAAGGCGATACCCTAATTTTTTATACCGATGGTATAACCGAAGCCCGCTCTAATGGAGATTTCTTTGGCGAGGAGAGACTGGTCGAGTTTATTAAAGGCTTGGGCCCAACGCCTGCCAAGGAGCTACCACAGGTAATCTTCAACAAGGTTTGGCAGTTTACTGGCGGCAGGCTCTCTGACGATATCGCTCTTCTTTGCTTATGTATTGAAGGGTAAGTACGATATCGGTCCCTACGAGATAACCCGAATCTCATTACATACCCCTTCCTGCCCTAATCCATTTTAAAAGGCAAAAAGATTTGCTCTCCGCTATAAAGCTCTCTACGGCAAAAGAAAGCGCAGACCCCGGGTGGTTGGCCCAACTTATTATCAACTGGCCACCGAATTAATCCCGTGTGGGTCTGCATTTTCTAAATTAAGGGTATCGATATTCTTATTATCGGTACTTCAGTGAGAATATTTAGCAAAATCTGGAAATTTGTCGGGAAATGGCTGTTTAACCGAGATTAAAAATCCTCCTAATCAAAAAAGAGCTTTAAAAATGGGTAGATAGTTACTTAAAAGCGATATAAGACATAAAAGCACAAATAAGATTGGGTCAATAAGCGATAGAAAAAGTAACTGATATAAAGCATGCTTTACGCTAAATCTATTAAGGGGGCGACAATTCATGGCAATGTTCATAATGCTTACTAACTTAACGGATGAAGGGATGGAAACACTGCGAAAGCATCCTGAGCGAATCAAGGAGGTAAATGAAGAGGTTACCCAAAAGTTTGGTGTTAAGATCGTGTCTCAATACGCCGTTATGGGGCAGTACGATTTCGTTAACCTCTTGGAGGCGCCGGATAACGATACGATCATGAAAATGGCCATTGAGCTTGGGTCTCGGGGCACTATCAGGACGCTTACGATGCCGGCTATAGAGATAGATAGGCTAATCCAGGACCTTAAGGGATTGGCTGCATAGAGGATCTAGATCCTCTATTCATCGCTTCATTTGGTGTCACCTAAGATATGTTGCCAAGGCTGTATAGACTGGCATGGAAGGGATTTCCTAAGAGGTTAAGTGGAGCAGGGCTATATAAATAACCTTCCCTTTACAATACGGTTGAATAATAAGGCAAGGATTCGCACTACGAATCCTTGCCTTCTGTAGGGTTTGCCAAGATTATATGAACGCAAATGAGTTGATCATGTCTTGTGCGGTCCCCAGGTCATTGGGGAATATGCTTATCTCTGCTTCGTATGTAACTATGTATGCCTTACTCCCCTTTATTACGGCTGTCTGCATGCGCTTAAAAGTACGTCCTTCTACTGTACATGTGTACTCCAATCTGTGCGCAGGAAGTCCCGCAAGGGTAGTTGCACTTGATTCGATGAAGTTAATATCTGGGAAGGCCTGTTTTAGCACCGTAATGCCTGAGCTAACATATTCATCCAGCGTCATAGGGTAGGGTAGGTTCTCGATTACTACACTGACCGAGGTTCCTCCAGGCGATGAAAATACAAAAGCATCCAAACCCATCACCTGTCCCTGCTGCCCCGTCCATCCCTGAGGATAGTTTATCCTAAATCCATAGGTGGGATTCTCATACGTAAGCATAGTGGCGCTGGTGGTAAGTCTTGGGTACTTAACGGTGATGCTGTAGTCTGCAGAATCCCAGATGACCTCGGAATTAAGAGCTTCGAGCACAAAGCGAATCGGGATGAAGGTGCGGCTCTGTACAATTATCGGTGTGACCTGTGGATTAGAAGAATCAATCGGGACAGAACTTCCGTTTACCTGGGCGGTGGATTGTCCTATCCATAGCTTAATGGTTGTCCCATTTAAGACGATGGTTACTTCCTTTTTTACCTGGTCCCAGGAGACCGTTGCCCCAAGTGATTCCGCAACAAAGCGTATTGGAAGGTGGGTGCGATTCTCCCTTATGAAAGGGGCAACATCGAGTGTTCGCTGGCTCCCATTGACATAGTAGATGGTCTTGCCGACGAAGAAGCGAAGAATAGTCTGGGAATCTACGGCGGCTTTGAATGTCGAGGCTGATTGGCTCTCAGCTGCTAAGCTAATCCCAGGGATGGAGAAAAGAAGAGTCAGTACCACAATAAAAGAGATAACTTTTTTCACAAATAGACCTCCTGTGTTCCCGGTACGTATTAAAGAGGCTTGCGCACATTTTTACCCGTACCGTTGTAATTAATCGGATAGTACTGTATCTATTTCGTCAGGATTGGGCTTAGACTTTAGGTGTTGATCGGTATTCTGAAGATAACGGAAACTCGCGGGCATCTCTCACTTAAGCGCGTAAGGCATCTAGGGCTGCAAGGGCACTGGTTCGCCGTATAATGTAGTCTGGCTTTAACATTGGGCTTTACGATCGCAGACGTTTCTTCACGGCGACATAAATCCCGCGTACTATCCGTACTGCGAGGAAGGCTATCGCTACTATAAGGATGGTTTGTGCAAATTGGGATAGTAAGAGGGTGATATTTGGGATTATCCTGAATGCGATCAGAAGCATCGATGTCCCGTAAGCAAACGCGGCGATAATGGCGAGCAGCAGATCGAGATAGTGGTTACGGTTAACATACGCGTAAACCAATACGGCCCCCGTTAAATATGCAACTAGCGCAATGCCAAGGTGAGTAAGATCCATTATTTCCTCCAGTCTAAATCTACCCAAGTATGCTCCAGTACTATCACCGGGCTGCGGGGTTCACCGGTGCACAACACGCTTACGGTAGGCTGGTTTTATCTGGCGGTTCTAATGGAAACAACTAAGTATCGGCATAGCATGCTTCAGGTGTGGACAAAAGGAAGGAAATGGAAATAATAACCTGGAATTATCAATTATTCCGGTGAGCAAATATGGCTGAGAAATCAAAAGAGTGCGCTGAATTGAAAAAAGAATTACAGAGGTTTCAAAAGCTCTTTGTTGAGGCGTTCGATGCGCTAATTATACTCGATCTCGAGGGCGCGATCATCGACGTAAACGATTACACGCAGCACCTCACCGGCTATTCTCGACAAGAGCTCTTGAAGATGAACGCCTTCGACCTGCGTCCTCCGCAGGAAAAAGGGAGGATTCAACAGTTACTGGGTGATCTGGCGAAGTTTGGCTTTGTGGGAAATGTAAGCGATACCCATTTCAAGAGAAAGAATGGGACACTCATCCCCATTGAGGTAAATGCGAAGGTGATAAGGGTTAACAGACAGGCATTTATATTAAGTATCGCGCGAGACATAACCGAGCGCATAAGGATAGAAGAAGAATTGCGGGAGAGAAATGAGAATCTCCAGATTTTGAACGCTGTAGCGCTTGAGATCACGTCGCGCCTCGACTTGAGGGACATATTAACGAGAGTGGTAAAAAGTGCGGTCGATATCGTCGGTGCCGATGCCGGTGCGATCGGCTTATATGATGAGAGAAAGGAGATCATAGCATATCCCTACATCTACAATATGCCGAGGGATCTTGAGAAGACGATTATCCAAAAAGGCGGTGGCCTAGCAGGTCACGTCATAGAGAGCAAGGAATCAGTGATAATTGAGGATTACCCGGCATATGAGCGAGCAATCAAGGAGTTTGTTGATGCAGGGGTAAAGTCGGTAGCGATGGTGCCGCTCATATCAAAGGAGAGGACACTTGGTATTCTGAGTATCTTTAGAACGGCACCGGGTAATAAGTTTATCGAGAGGGGCTTATGGCTGCTTGAAGGTATCGGCAGGCAGGCAGCGGTCGCATTAGAAAACGCGCGCCTCTTCGAGAAGGTGAAAGAGTCGGAAGCGCGCCTGAGGGATCAGAACCGTAACCTTCAGATATTAAGTCGCATGGCCCTCGAGATAACATCGGGTCTTGAGCTTAAAAAGTTCCTGCCAACCATCGTAAGGGGAGCTGTCCGGCTGGCAGATGCCGATGCCGGTGCGATCGGACTGTACGATGAAAGCACCGATACGCTGACATATGAGTACGTATACCGTCTGCCAGGTAGCCTTGCTGGGGTTAAAATAAAGACCGGTGTTGGCGTGACAGGTGAAGTACTAAAGACCAAGCGGCCGGTATTAATTAACGAGTGCTTCTTATACCCGGGCGTCCCCGTGGAGTTCCTCGATTGTGGTGTTAGATCAGTAATGGTGGCCCCATTAATGGTTGAGGATAGGTTAATCGGTGCACTTATGGTTAGTCACCTAAGCAGTGTGAGAAAGTTCTCAGGAAATGACCTATCGCTTATTGAGGCGGTGGGAAGGCAGGCCGCGATTGCCATCGAGAACTCGCGGCTATTTGAAGAGACGAAGGAGCGGGCGAGGCGCAGCGAGGCGGCAAATCAGATTAGCCGGCTCATCAGCTCGACCCTCGAACTCTCCGAGGTGCTCCACCTGGTAATTAACGAGATAAGCCGGGCTATCGGCACCGAGGCGGGCGGGATTTTCTTCTACCAGCCGGATGAAGATATGTTTTATGGGCAGATGGGTTATGGGCCGGTGCGCGAACAGATACGCGATCTTGCAGAAAGGGCTGGAAATTTCAGGTCCGCGATGGATGCGGTAAAGACAAAAGAACCCGTATTGATTAGGGATGCGAGGGTCAGCCCGAGGATTCCTTTTAAACACGTCGAAATGTTTGGGTTACGCTCGGTGCTTATCCTGCCACTTATAGTAAAAGAAAAGGTAAGCGGGGTTGTAGCGCTGGCCCATACCGATACGGAGCACGAATTCGATGCGGATCAGATCGAATTTGCCAAATCCATAGCGCTGCAGGCGGCCATCGCCATCGAGAATGCGCGCCTCTATGAGAGGATCAGGCAGTCGGAAAAAGAGGCGCGACTCCTGCTTGAAGCGTCCGACACCCTTACGTCTGCTCTCGAGTTGAGGGAGGTACTGCAAAGGCTGGGTCAGGTGGCCACGGAAATAACCGGTCTTCCCAGAGGAAGCATCCAGTTCTACGAACCCGAGACTGAAGATGCACGCTTTGTTGCCAGCATCGGCCAGCCGAACTTCGAGGTTGGTACCGAGATTTCCCTCCCTGATATGGGCGATCTCTTATCCTCGATGTACAAGCAGAAGCGCACAGTGGTGATAGACGATTTCTATGAGAAAACCCCGCTTAAGGAGTTCGCCACCGAGCTCGATATTAAATCTATGCTTGGAGTGCCGATCGTTCTTAGGGATGAGATAATCGGCGGGCTGTTCCTCGATGTCCCCGGGGTAAAGACGAGATTTACCCCCTCCCAGATACGGTTGGCGGAGGCCATAGCGAGGGAGGCGGCGCTCGCGATATCGAATGCTCGCCTCTATGGGAAGATACGCGAAGCGTATGAGAGGGAGCGCTACGTGGCCGATGTGCTACAGAGGAGCTTCCTGCCTGAGAGGCTTCCGGAGATACCCTATACCGACCTGGCTGTCTACTACGCTTCGGCGAGTGAGGCGGCAAAGATCGGGGGCGACTTTTACGATTTTATCGACCTCCCCGATACCCTTATCGGTCTGGTGGTCGGCGATGTCAGCGGAAAAGGTATCGAGGCGGCCTCCACAACCGCCCTTGCGAAATATACGGTTCGGTCCTTCTCGTACCAGGCAAAACATGCTTCGAGCGTCGTTGAGCTTGCCAATAGGGTCATATCTCGCGATATAGAGCCTGGCACCTTCATTACCCTCGTGTATGCGATCTACGACTGGCAGAGTGGGCGCATGTTGATCACCAATGCTGGCCATCCGTTCCCGATACACTATGCGGCAGATTACGGGAGAGCTCACCCGATTGAGAATCTAAACGCCGCATTTGGCGTGTTGCCGGACCTGATCTACACAGAGGCGGTGGAGCGATTGGCCGAAGATGACCTGCTCGTCTTTTATACCGATGGACTAATTGAAGCGCGACGAGGGTCGGAGTTCTACGGCACCGACCGACTTATAAAGATGATTGAAGAGAGCGCTAATCTCTCAGCCAAGGAGATAGTCGCTAGCATCATTGCCGACGTGAATGCGTTCGCCGGAGGTCGCCTCACCGATGATATTGCGCTAAGTGTTTTAAAGAGAAAGATGATATAATTATTCTTCGAATCTTCTAGCTGGGGTTCGATTTATAAGATATACGAGGTTGTCGAATGCATGATGCCAATATCAGACAGGTATTAGAGGACCTGCAGAGTGGAAAGTTAGATATCGATGGGGCATACGGGAAGCTGAAGCACCTTCCTTTTACAGATCTGCAATTTGCAAAGGTGGACAATCACAGGGCGCTTCGCAAGGGATTTCCAGAGGTTATTTTCTGCCAGGGCAAAACGCCCGAGCAGATTAAAGATATCGCCGCAGCCATCCTGGAGAATGGGAATGCGCTTCTGGCGACCAGAGCGGACCAGGCTGCCTATGAGGCGATAGCGAGTGTCGAGCCAGAAGCGGTATACCATCCGCAGGCGAGAGTAATTGCCGTTGACAAGCAACCCAAAAGGGAGAGGCTTGGTCATGTAGCGGTTATCAGCGCCGGTACCGCTGATATTCCCGTTGCCGAGGAGGCTGCAATAACCGCTGATATGCTCGGTGCCCGCGTTGAGCGGGTCATTGATGTGGGTGTATCAGGTCTCCACAGACTGTTGGCATTTCACGAGAAATTCGCCTCTGCTAAGGTGATAGTTGTTGTGGCCGGGATGGACGGCGTGCTACCCAGCGTCGTCGGCGGGTTGGTCTCCTGTCCGATCATAGCGGTGCCGACGAGTATCGGCTATGGGGCGCACTTCGGCGGGGTCGCGCCGCTTCTTACGATGCTCAACTCATGCGCCAGCGGCATTGCAGTAGTAAACATAGATAACGGCTTCGGTGCTGGCTATATCGCCGCGCTCATCAACCGGATTGGCGAGAGCGAGGGGAATGGCAGTGCCTGGTAACCTGCAGGAAAAATATCTGCATCTTAAACGTATTCTTAGGGATATGGAGAGCGTACTAATCGGGTTCTCGGGTGGGGTTGACAGCACACTTCTTCTTAAGGTCGCATACGATGTGCTTGGGAAGCGGGTACTTGCGGTCACAGGAGATTCAGCGACGCTTACGCCAGACGAGCTTGAAGAGGCGGCGCGCATAGCAGGCGATATTGGGGCTCCTCATGTGGTCATCCAGGCCAATGAGCTGGAATGCGCCGATTTTGTCGTAAATCCACCGGAGCGCTGTTATCACTGCAAGAAGACGAGGTTTTCCGCCTTTGAAAAGCTCCAGGTTGATTATGGTTTAAAGTGGATGGCTGATGGCACCAACGCCGATGATGAGGGTGATTGGCGCCCTGGGATCAAGGCTGCGGTTGAGATGGGTATACGAAGCCCGCTAAAAGAGGCCGGCCTCACCAAATCCGATATTCGGAAGCTCTCCGTCGATCTTAACCTTCCTACCTGGGATAAGCCAAGTATGGCATGCCTCGCATCAAGGGTGCCTTATGGCGAGGAGATAACAGAAGAAAAGCTCCATCAGATAGCGCTATCTGAAGGGTACCTGCGGGAGCTCGGCTTTACGCAATTAAGGGTCCGCCACCATGGTGACCTCGCTAGGATAGAAATCCCAAAGGAGAGTATGACCGATGTGCTCAGGCAGTCCGAGGCGATAGTTAAGCGCCTCAAAGAGATTGGTTTCTACTTTGTCTCACTCGACCTAAGTGGTTTTACGAGCGGCAGCATGAATGTGGTGCTGAACCGAAGCCACCACCCCTTGTAAGTAGCAATCTAGTGACCAACAATGGATTATCAGCTATTTCCCTTTTTTGAGCGTGATACCTTCTGTTTATATCGACTGGTGGTAAGCCTATGCTGACGACTTGTACTCGTCTCTTTCCCATATCAACCATGACCGGCTGGCTGGTAATTTTATCCAACCGCAACCCCGTTTTTCTTGACACTCACCCGCTGTAATGGTACGTTCGCAGTAGGATAATTCGCACCAATTTTATCGGAATTGTCAAAATAACGTACATAGGGGTACCAGGTGAAGTTTTCTGCTAAAAGTGAGTATGCGCTAAGGGCGCTAGTGGATTTGACGGGCTATTACGGCCGGGGACCGATCGGTGTACGCGGGATCGCGGCCAGGCAGGGCATTCCGGAGCGCTTTCTAGAGCAACAAATCACCGCCTTACGAAAGGCAGGGCTTGTAAGAAGCCAGCGTGGTGCCCAAGGTGGGGTTATGCTTGCCCGCGAACCGGAAAGCATAACGGTTCTTGAGGTTATCGAGGCCCTGGAAGGGCCTCCGGCGGAGGTTGCTTGTGCTGGCAATAACGCGTCGGATTGCGCAAGAAGTGCACAGTGTGCGGTGCAAGATCTCTGGTACCAGGTAGGTATGGCTGTTGAGCGTGTTCTTAAGGGGATGACCCTTAAGCAATTGGCAACGCGCCAGATCCGGTATGATGAGTCTATGAAGCCGATGTATTACATATAAACCTGGAGGACGGCATGGCAAGGATATTCAACGATATCACAGAAACTATCGGAGGCACCCCGCTCGTCCGCCTTAACCGGGTGATGGACGGAGCGGAGGCGATCGTCCTAGCAAAAATAGAATCGTTCAATCCTGCGGGAAGCGTGAAAGACAGGATCGGCGTCAACATGATCGATTGGGCAGAGCGCGAGGGAAAGCTCACACCGGGACAGACGATAGTGACACCGGCTGATAGCAATAGCAGGGCCGTCGGAGCAACCATAATCGAACCAACGAGTGGAAATACCGGCATTGCGCTTGCATTTGTCGCGGCGGCTAGGGGATACAAGGTTATCCTTACGATGCCGGATACGATGAGCGTCGAGAGGAGAAACCTGCTTAAAGCGTACGGAGCGGAGCTCGTTCTTACCCCAGGTGCGGAGGGCATGCGGGGCGCTATCGCAAAAGCGGAAGAGATCAAGCGGGAAAATCCCGGGTACTATATGCCGCAGCAGTTTGAAAATCCGGCCAATCCTGCTGCACATAGAGGAGCGACGGCCGAGGAGATATGGAATGACACCGATGGTGCTGTCGACATTCTGGTTGCGGGTGTTGGAACCGGCGGGACTATCACCGGAGTAGCGGAAGTTATCAAGGAGAGGAAGCCGGAGTTCACGGCGATCGCCGTTGAGCCCGCCGACTCACCGGTCCTCTCGGGGGGCCAACCGGGCCCGCATAAGATCCAGGGGATCGGCGCTGGATTCGTGCCACGGGTATTAAACACTAATGTGATCGATGAAGTTATACAGGTAACGAATGATCAATCATTCGAGTTCACCCGCAGATTGGCCAGGGAGGAAGGTATACTGGCCGGTATATCCAGCGGTGCGGCAGTCTATGCGGCGGCCCAAGTTGCGAAGAGGCCTGAAAATATAGGTAAAGTGATAGTTGTGATCCTACCCGATACAGGAGAGAGATATTTGAGCAATCCGGTCTATGCAGAGCTGAGCTGATCGGGTAAGTACAGGAGGACGTTCTACGTGTTTCGAACTCTTAAAGAAGAGATCAATACCATATTTGAAAAAGACCCGGCCGCGAAAGGCATTACCGAGGTTTTGCTGTGCTACCCAGGATTTCACGCGATCGTCACACATCGCATCGCCCATTTCCTGTACAAGAAGGGGATACCGCTTATACCGAGGATCATCTCTCAGATAAGCAGGCTCATTACAGGCATAGAGATTCACCCGGGGGCTACGATTGGAAGGCGGTTCTTCATCGACCATGGGATGGGCGTCGTTATCGGAGAGACGACCGAGATCGGCGATGATGTCCTGGTCTACCAGAATGCGACCTTGGGCGGAACTGGCAAAGAAAAGGGCAAGCGTCACCCAACACTCGGAAATCACGTCGTTATCGGTGCGGGGGCCAAGGTGCTCGGCGCGATAACGGTAGGGGATAACGTTAAGATCGGCGCTGGCTCAGTTGTAGTACGATCGGTTCCGCAAAATACAACCGTTGTTGGAGTTCCGGGTAGGGTCGTTATGTCCCACGGTAAGCGCCTTACCGCAGAGGAGGAGCTTGAGCACGGACACCTGCCAGACCCAGAGGCTCAGGCCATCAAGTGCTTGAGCGATAAGATTAGGGAGCTCGAACAAAAAATAGATGAGCTAACTAAGAAGCAAGAAGCGCCTGCGCTGCACCTCATTGAAGAAGAGGAACACGCAACGTGTAACATTGATATCGAAACCATCAACAAAGAAGGAATGTAACGAATTTTCGGCTATGGGCCGGTGGGCCGTCCAGTTACGAGTGTTTACCTGAGGTTTTAGGTTGACATAAAAGGGAGGCAGTTGTTTTGGAGAGGTTCATTTATCTGGATTATGCGGCGACAACGCCGACAAAACCGGAAGTAGTAGAGGCGATGATGCCCTACTTCACTGAGAAATTTGGCAATCCCTCTTCTCTTTACACTGAGGGAAGGAGTGCCAGAGGTGCGATAGAGGAGGCACGGGATAGGGTCGCCGCTTTTATCGGGGCTGAATCGCGGGAGATTATCTTCACCAGCGGCGGCACTGAATCAGATAACTTTGCCATAAAAGGTGTAGCGCACGCCAATGAGAAGAAGGGCAACCATATAATCACCACCTCTATCGAGCACCATGCGGTACTCGAACCCTGCCATTACCTTGAGAAGCGCGGTTTTGAAGTGACGTATCTCCCGGTGGATGAGCACGGCATGGTAGACCCGGCAGATGTCGAAAGAGCAATAACCGGTAAGACGGTCCTCATCTCGATCATGCACGCCAATAATGAGGTCGGGACGATCGAACCGATTGAGGAGATAGGGAAGATCGCCCGCGAAAGGGGTATCTACCTGCATACCGATGCGGTTCAAACGTTTGGCCATATTCCGATAGACGTCAATGAACTCGGGGTCGACCTGCTATCTGTTTCCGCGCATAAGCTGTACGGTCCGAAAGGCGTCGGGGCGCTCTATGTGAGAAGGGGCACCCGGATGGTACCGTTTATGCATGGCGGTACCCAGGAGAATAACCGCAGGGCCAGCACGCATAATGTGCCGGGGATAATTGGGTTCGCCAAGGCGGTTGAGATTGCCGAAAGGGAGATGGCATCTGAAACAAAGCGCCTGACCGAACTCCGTGACTACCTCTTCCGGGGAATATTTGAAAGGGTCGAGAACGTCAGGTTGAATGGCCATCCGACAAAGAGGTTGCCAAACAATGTCAGTGTTTGTCTGGCGGGCGCCGAGGGCGAGGCGATACTGCTAAGCCTGGATATGGAAGGCATAAGTAGCTCAAGTGGTTCTGCCTGCACATCGGGAACTCTTGATCCATCACACGTGCTGCTGGCGATGGGTATACCCGCTGAAATCGCACATAGCTCGCTGAGGCTGACATTGGGCGACAGGACGACTAAAGAAGATATCGATTACGTACTGGATGTGCTACCGCCGATCGTTGAGCGTTTAAGGGCCATGTCGCCTCTCGGACAGAAGATCGGTGAATAGGTGAATAGGTGAATCGGAGTGAGGGTTAGAGGTGTGGGAATAGTTATCCAGTGCTGCAGTGTTGCCGTGCTGCAGGGTGTGGGAATGAAGTGTGGGTACTGCCTTGAGATGCCAATCTATGAACCACTAACTATGAACTACTAACTTTTGGCTGTGCCAAGGTGCCAATGTAGTTGCCCCATTTATGGGGCGATCTGTAATGGTGCTGCAGTTACCAATTAATGTGGGTAAGAGATGTGGGTACTATTCTATGAACTACTAACTATGATCTACTAACTACTGGCTGATAGCTTAAATAACCAGAAGGAGATAGATATGTACAGTGAGAAAGTGATGGAGCACTTTAGAAATCCGAGGAACGTCGGTGATATCGAAAATCCCGACGGCGTCGGCGAGGTCGGGAATCCGACTTGCGGCGATATGATGCGCATTACCATACAAGTTAAGGATAACAAGATCGAGGATATAAAGTTTAAGACGCTCGGTTGCGGTGCGGCAATCGCGACAAGCAGCATGGTAACCGAACTCGCAAAGGGAATGTCTCTAGAAGAGGCCGAAAAACTATCAAGGAAGGATATTGCTGATGCTTTGGACGGCCTCCCGCCCCAGAAGATGCACTGCTCAGTGCTGGCAGCTGATGGGTTGCGAGAGGCAATCGGAGATTATCGCTCAAAAATTAAAAGATAGATTGATTGAAAGGGTAGGAGCCAGAAGTCAGAAGCCAGAAGAAAAAATGAGAAACTTCTGGATTCTAACTCCTGACTCCTGGCTTCTTTGGAGTATAGATTGGCTTTTTTAAGCACTAAATTCTAAATTACTGGAAACTTGGATGAACCATGTCTAACGTAAAAAAAAGAGTGGTCTGTGCAATGAGCGGAGGAGTCGATAGCTCAGTGGTGGCCGCTTTATTAGTTGAGGCAGGTTATACTGTTATCGGTATAACCATGAATATATGGCCTTCGGCTAAGACGACCGAAGAGGCTGAGCGGTTTGGTGGGTGCTGCTCGCTGTCGGCCACGGATGATGCCAAGAAGGTCGCCTATAAACTCAATATTCCCCATTACACCTTCGATTTTCGTGAGATTTTCAAGCAGGAGGTCATTGAGGACTTCGTCTCAGAGTACAGGCGGGGCCGAACCCCCAATCCTTGTATAAAATGCAACCAATTTATTAAGTTCCGGGCGCTACTCCACAAAGCACTCGCTCTTGGAGTAGATTGTATCGCTACTGGACATTATGCCCGGGTCGAGTTTGATAGCTCACGGGAGAGGTTTATCCTTAGAAAGGGGATAGATGGGAGCAAGGATCAATCCTACGTGCTTTACGTGTTAACGCAGGATCAGCTGGCTCATACCCTCTTTCCGCTCGGCTATCTAACGAAGGAGCAGACCCGAAAGAAGGCGGCAGAGCTCGGTCTCTCAGTTGCCGAGAAAAAGGAAAGTCAGGAGATATGCTTTGTTCCGGATAAGAATTACCCCAAGTTTGTGGGCGAGTATGTTCCCGGGGTTGAGAAACCTGGGCCCATCTATGACAAGCAGGGGAATGTCCTTGGGGTCCACAAGGGCATTATTCACTATACTATAGGCCAGAGAAAGGGATTGGGAATATCATCGCCAGTTCCACTCTACGTCATCGCGATTAAAGAAGAGGAGGATGCTATCGTTGTCGGCACTAAAGAAGACCTCGGAAAGACATCGCTCGTTGCGGAAGACATCAATCTAATATCGGTGGCTGAGCTAACGGAATCTACGAGAGTTAAGGCAAAGATCAGGTATAAGGCCCCGGAGGCTCCAGCTACGATATCACCTATGCCGGAGGGCCGGATCAAGGTTGAATTTGACGATCCTCAGTCAGCTATAACACCTGGACAGGCCGTCGTCTTTTACGATGGCGATATTGTGGTAGGCGGTGGCACCATCGAAAGGTCTCTCTCATAGGGGCTTACTCTGGTTTGAGGTTTCCTTAGAATACGGGCAGATGGAGCCGAGGCATTTGTAGGGATTTCTTTTCTTATGCTGGCATCTAACATCTCTCCGCGGTAGGTCCAACCTCAAGTAATCCCTCATGGCGATGCATGCTCCCTCTATTGCTATCCTAGTGCTCAACTTACAGCACGTGCCGCGAAATCTCGCTATTTCAGAAGCGACGTAATTGGTGACCTCCATTGCAAGCTGTCGCTCCCTTACCTTGGGAGTATCGCAAGTAGCATCCATGAGAAGGCTAAACACGGCACCGGCGCCGAGCGCGGCGCCACACGCCCCGTAGTTCGCGCACATACAGGAGGGTAATCGGTCGGTCCAGGTCCTGTCGAGCGTCCTCTCTATAAGGTAGTCGTTTACGGTAATCTGCCGGTTGTTATAGGCTATAGAACCGTTGTTTTTCAGTGCTGCCATGACCGATGTCGCAACAATCGCGTGGTGCTCACCCCCGATCATGGTAACTGATGGGTGGCTCATCATTTGCTCGGCAATTTCTACCGGATCGTTTGATTCTGTGCCCAGCGCGATATCGAGTATCGCGCTAAAGGCATCTTTGCCATGGCAATCATCGCAGACAAAGTGGTTGTTTACGCATGATATTGAGCCGAGTTTAGTCTCCTGGCAGAAGTAACACGTCAGTGGCTCAGGGATAGATCTATAGATTAACTTCTCACCGCATGCCATGCAGTTCTCAGTATGCTTCGCCGGTTTTCAGCAATCACCCGATGAGTGCAGTATGCCCGCCATGTCCAGCTCCTCCCAAGGGACGCAAGAAATAATACGTGAGCGATTAGGTGAACAATATACGATTGCTCCA
>DASQQM010000063.1:0-5263 GCA_035643475.1 Anaerolineae bacterium
TGAACTTTAAGTATTCCTCGCCTCCCGATAAGATCGGGCCTATCGACGACGATCTGACGATCGAACCGACCAGGTCGCAGGAGCGCCGGGTCCAATATGTCTGGTCTGTTCGTGGCCGCAATCAAGATAACGTTATCCTTAATATCAAATCCGTCCATCTCGACGAGAAGCTGATTGAGCGTCTGCTCGCGCTCGTCGTGGCCGCCACCGAGGCCGGCCCCTCTGTGCCTGCCCACGGCATCGATCTCGTCCATGAATATGATGCATGGCGAATTTGCCTTCGCTTGTTCAAACAGGTCGCGGACCCTTGATGCTCCGACGCCGACGAACATCTCAACGAAGTCAGATCCGCTTATCGAGAAGAACGGTACGCCAGCCTCGCCCGCTACCGCCCTCGCGAGGAGGGTCTTTCCTGAACCGGGTGGGCCGTAGAGTAGAACGCCCTTTGGAATTTTGGCGCCGAGCGATTGGAATTTAGATGAATTAGCCAAGAATTCCTTTATCTCTTGCAACTCTTCGACCGCCTCATCGACCCCGGCAACATCCTTAAATGTAACCCTGGGTTGATCCTTAGTAAGGCGCTTAGCACGGCTCTTGCCGAAAGACATGACCTTATTGCCGCCGCCCTGCATCTGCTGGAGCATAAACATCCAGATTCCCAGAATCAATATGAACGGCAGGAAGTTCAGCGCTATCGACCACCACATGGTCTCTTTTTGTGGGTTGACCTTTATCTCGACATTCTTGCTCTCAAGCCTATCGGGGAGCTTGTCAGCGTTTGGCGGAATGTAAACGGTAAATTTACCATCCTTGTTATACGACTTCGTGTAGCTCCCTTCAATCCGGCTATCCTTGTTATAGATCTCTACCTGTGCAACATGGCCCTTATCAACTTGCTTCAGGAACTGGGTATAGGTAAGTTCATCCGGTTTTTCTCCCGAATTAAGCGTCGATATCCCAAACAGAATTACCAGCAAGAGAATTATGAACCAGAAGCCGGCACTTCTAAACAGTTTTTTCAAATGAGCTCCTCCTCATTATCTTCATACATAGGATGCTACCATAACTGGCTCATCCGGACAATTTACAGCATCTCATCATCCTCGTAAGCAGAGCGCTTCAGGGTGCCGACAAAGGGCAAATTCCTGTACTTTTGCGCGTAATCGAGCCCATACCCCACCACGAACGTATTGGGGACCGTAAAACCGGAATACTTCGGCTTTATCGACACTCGCTGCTTACCGTCCTTGATAATAAACGAGCACACCTCAAGGGTTGCTGGACGCCGGGAGCTCAAATTTTTTACGAGGTAATTGAGGGTAAGCCCCGTGTCGAGTATATCCTCGATAATCAGGACATGTTTACCCGCTATATCATCGTCCAGATCTTTAAGGATCCTGACAACGCCCGATGTAGTCGTTGTGGAACCGTAGCTGGATATAGCGATAAAATCAGTCTCAACGGGAATGCCCATCTCCCTTATTAGATCGGCGAGGAAGATAAAGGCGCCTCGTAATATACCAACAAGAAGGGGGTCCTTATCAGCATAATCCGCGCTTATTCGCTGGCCAAGCTCTCTTACCTTCAATGTGATATCTTCTGGAGTAATTAAAACCTCCTCGATATCATTAGCGAGAACCTGCTCGATTAAATTCGCTTTCATTCATACCCCCATCGTCCATTAACCGTCACTATCTTATATCACCAAATGTGCCCGGACGAAACCGGATCGGTTTTTTACGTTATCTCATTCTCAGAACCAGCACCCGTTCGGTCTCCTCTGTGACCTTGAATGAGTCATCAATTCGGAAACCGGCTATCCACACAATTTTACCATCAGATTCAACTATGGGTATTTTATTTCGCTGGCGCCTCGGGACTTTTTCATCGGTGAAAAAGTCCTGTAATTTCTTCTCACCCGCCATGCCGAACGGGCGAAAGGAATCGCCCGGCCTACGCGTCCTTACCATGAGCACCCCCGTGAGTTTACCCGCATCGATATGAGCCACCTCGCCATCCCTCTCGAACACGAGGTCGCCTCGCTCCACGAATTCTGCCTCGATCTCTACATCAAGTGGATTGATCGTGGTGATGCCGGGGACCGATAGTACGATCGGTTCGAAAACCGGGGGCTCGAATAACGACCTTTGACCGAAGACTAGATCATCATACTCGGCAAATACTATTATCTGACCGGGTAGCTCAAGCTCAACCCGTACTGGAACTGAGCCTAACCCCTCAAGCACGGCCTCGATGTGCTTGAATTCAATGCCCCTCAGATTGGATTTGACCCACTTTATGCAGCGGCGCACTAATCGCCGCCGTATTGCTATCGACTGGGCTAGGAGGCCCTGAATCGGTATACGAACGATACCGGTACCGGTATCCGCCAGAGCCTCAAATACCCCATCGGTGATTTCTTCAAGGTGAGATTGATCATCCCGCACTAACTCGATCGTCTTATGGAGAGTCCCCTTAAACTGAGGGTTGTAACCGATGAGGAGCGGTACGAGCTCATATCGTATCCTGTTTCTAAGAATTGATAGATCCTCATTTGAGGCATCGAGCCTGTACGTGAGCCTATTATCATCGATGTACTGTAGAACATCTTCCCTTGTAACTTCTATAAGCGGTCTGATATAGTGATCCCTTACCGGTGGGATCGATTGTAGACCTTCGAGGCCGGCTCCCCTTATCAGACGCATTAAGAATGTCTCTATCTGGTCATCCGCTTGGTGGCCGAGAGCGATCCTATCGGCTTTTATGCTGGCAGCAATCTGATTCATTAGCCGGTACCTGGCCTCCCGGGCTGCCTCCTCAAGAGATAATTTTTCTCTTTTCATAAGCGCCGGGACATCGAAACTCTCAAGTATCACCGGGATGCCCAGCAACTCAGCAAATTCCTTTACAAATTGCGCATCCTCATCCGCCTCTCTTCCGCGCAGCTGGTGGTTAAGGTGAAAGACGTGAAGATCCAAATGGTATAACGGCATAGCTTGTTTTAGTAGGTAGAGAAGCGCCACTGAATCCGGTCCACCAGAGACCGCAACTAGCACCGTATCACCCATCGTAAGCATCCGATACTTCCGTATCGTAGCAAGAACGCGGTCGAAAAATTCGATATCGACCAAGGCTATCACCTAGCTGGAATAAAAAATGACCCTTGCGGGTCCCTCGCTTTTCTTAAAGTATAATCACTCCAGCCCAATTTGCCAAGTCCCTTGTGATAGTCAGGAGTCAGGAGTCAGGAGTCAGGAGTCAGGAGTCAGGAGTCAGGAGTCAGGAGTCAGGAGTCAGGAGTCAGGAGTCAGGAGTCAGGAGTCAGGAAGGATTGTACCGATTTTCTCCTCTATATTGTCAATACCTGATAAATAATGTATAGCTTTTACTGCTTCTTTATCAGGGCTAAAGCCCTGAGCTACGACTCTGTTCTTCTCTTCTAGCTCCTGGATTCTGGCTTCTATCTTCTCTCAATTATCAGGGCTTTAGCCCTGAGCTACATTGGCTACCCACATCTTCTTTCTACATCCATACGCCCGATAAAACTGGCAACTACGGGCGGAGATAAACTCCGCCCCTACAGCACTGGATAACTACTCCCACATCTCTTTCCCTCATCGACATTGGCACGTTGGCACATCCAAGACAGTACCCATACCTTCTACCCACATCCCTGGACCCCGGTCCCTGGCAACCTGGCCACCTGGTAACCCTACCCACACTTCTAGACCCTCACTCCGATTCACCGATTCACCGATTCACCGATCCTCTGCAGTACCAGCTTGGGCCGATTGTTAAGGTTCAATCCGCTTCTCAAATACCGACCTTCCGTTTTTAACCTTCATTATAATGCCGCCCTTCACAGGGTTTCTCTCATCATCAAAGCTATATGTGCCCGTAACCCCTTCGAATTTCTTTATTCCGGCGAGCGCAGCCCTTATCTTCTCCGGGTTAACTGAGTTCGCGCGCTTTATCGCCTCAACTATAAGGGATATGGCATCATAGCTCAATGCAGCGGACGCCTCGGGCTCGGCGACGTAATCTCCCTTATAAAGGTCGATAAATTCACGCACCTTTTTATTGGGATCATCAGCTGAGAAATGGGCTGTAAAATAGCTTCCCTCAGCAGCAGGGCCTGCTACCTTGACTAGATTTGTGGTATTCCAAAAATCAGTGCCGAGAAACGTGCACTTGATCCCCATATCGGCGGCCTTTTTCATGATTACACCCGATTTATCATCAAAATCGGTGAGCAGCATAACTTCTGGCTTTACCTTGGCTACCTCTTTCAACTGTTCCGTAAAATCGGTGGCGTTGCTATCATACGCCTGTACAAGTGCTACTTCTCCGTCATAGGAGGCAAATGCACGCCTGAAATTATCGATTAGCTGCTTGGCAGATTGGTCTCCGCTATTATATATAATAGCCGCCCTTTTGGCTTTAAGATCGCGCCCAGCAAATCGACCCAGTATCGTGCCCTGATAAGCATCGACGTAACACGCCCTGAAAATATACTTGCCTATTGTCGTAATATTCGGCTCAGACGACCGGATTGTTATTAAAGGCACACCATCTCTATTTGCAATCGGCGCTGCTACAAGTGCTGATTGATCAGTGAAGGGGCCAACGATTGCAGATACCTTCCGTATCCGAGTGTACTCCGTGGCAATATGCGGAACGCCGTTCGGGTTCGACGCGTCGTCCCCGGGGATTACCTCGATATCGCGTCCCAAAACCCCTCCAGTTGAATTAACCTCGTCAACGAGGAGGTCAATGCCCCTCTTGCTTAACACACCGTAGGCTTCAAGATCCCCCTGCATGGGAAGGATCAGGCCTATCTTTATCGTTTCCTCACTCTTCTTCTTTACCGGCACCGGTTCGGTGCAGCCGGATAAGGCGATGATAATCAATAAAATGGCAATTAGCGCTACAAGTAAACGTTTGATCACGGGGCCTCCTATGCTTTCATAAGCTTGAACTTATAATGGCTGCGGTGCTAGGTAACACCGCAACTCGACCATATAATACGCTTCAGCACCCCTATAAGTCAAAGCATTACATGATAGGTATTCCCCTGTTGCTAGAAAAGGGGAAGATTAAGTATAAAGGAGCCTGCGAGTACGATTAAAAAGAGACCGCAGAAGAAAAATATCCCCCTGTATGCCGTATCTGTAATAAAGCGCTTCCCGGTTGCAACGATATAGGCAACCATCGCGTACCAGAGAAAATCGCCCGCGATGTGACCAAAATAAAATGAGGTTAA
>DASQQM010000064.1:0-2562 GCA_035643475.1 Anaerolineae bacterium
GCTCTACCCGTGATGAAGCTGATCTAAAACCAAACGGCAGTTTGATTAAACTCAACAACGTTACCAAGACATACGAGAGCACAGCGGGATTGTTTACGGCATTAAAGAATATCGATCTCTCGGTTAGTGAGGGTGAGTTTATCGCTGTTGTCGGTAAATCGGGCAGCGGCAAATCGACGTTACTTAATGTAATTACAGGTATCGACAGCCCCTCCTCCGGTGAGGTATACGTTGCTTCTACGGCTGTACACTCTCTGAATCAAGAGCAACTATCAATTTGGCGTGGGAAGAACATCGGCGTTGTTTTTCAATTCTTTCAATTGCTTCCTACCCTGACAGTTGCGGAAAATGTCATGCTTCCGATGGATTTTTGCAGGACATATCCGCCACGCGAAAGGCATGAACGGGCCATCTACCTTTTGGAGAAAGCCGGTATCGCTGACCAAGCTGATAAACTTCCAGCTAACCTATCGGGTGGCCAACAGCAGCGGGCAGCGATTGCCCGCGCACTTGCTAATGACCCACCGATTATCGTTGCCGATGAGCCTACCGGCAATCTTGATTCGCAGACCTCTGAAAATGTGCTGCAATCCTTTGCAGGGCTGGTAGCAGAAGGAAAAACGGTGGTCATGGTAACGCACGAGCGTGATTTTGGCCGTTACTTCACGAGGTCTATTATATTGGCTGATGGAGCCATCGTCTCCGAAGCATCAGCAAAAGCAGGGGTGGTCTGTAATGATTAGCCCCCGCTGGCAAAAAATGCTGCGTGATCTTCGAATCGCTCAAGGACGCGTGCTAATGATGGTAATCGCAATCGCCGTCGGTATATTTGGCGTCGGGAGCATGTTGAGTGCATACGCCATTCTAACCGGTGAACTTAACCGAAATTACCTGAGCACCAATCCTGCTTCGGCGTCGTTTGAGCTTGATAAGGTCGACGATTCTTTAGTGGATTCAGTTCGAGTACGTCCAGGAATCGCAAATGCAGAAGTGGGTTCGATAGTCATAGCTAGAATTGAGAAGAAGAAGGACGAATGGTTACCGCTACTGCTATTCGTCGTGAGAGATTTCAATAACATGCGTATCAACACGGTCAAGCATGAATCCGGCGCCTGGCCGCCACCTAAGGGTTCTATGTTGCTGGAAAGAAATGCTCTTAAGGTCATAAACGCAAAAGTTGGGGATGTGTACGGGGTTAAAACCCCCTCCGGCCAAAAACATGAGGTTCGGATATCAGGAAGCGTCCACGATCCGGGCGTGGCTCCCTCTTGGCAGGAGCAGACAGCGTATGGATATATCACCCCGTCAACAGTCTCCTGGCTTGGCGAAAATAGCACTTTACATATTCTTAAGGTCACTATAAAAGATCAGCCACTTAACATGATGGCAATCGATCATACCGTCAAAGATTTGGCCGGATGGTTGAAGCAAAAAGGGCACGTGATTGAAGAGATCCGTATTCCACCCCCGGGCAGGCATCCACATCAGCACCTCATGGAAACAGTTCTGATGATGTTGATCATCTTTGGCCTTATGGCGCTTGTATTAAGTGCAATTCTAACCGCGACGATGGTTAGAGGTCTTTTGGCCCAGCAGGTTCGCCAAATCGGTATCATGAAAGCGATCGGCGCACGTTCACGGCAAATAGCTGGCCAATATCTTATGTTGATCGCGCTGGTAGGCGCCACGGCGGTCATTCTCGGCTTACCGCTGGGTATCGCGGCAGGAAGAGGTTTTTCCAGAATGATGGCCCAGCTTTTAAATATAAGGTTATACAGCGAAGGTGTCACTGTGTGGGTTTATGTTGTGCTGATATTAGCTGGGATCCTCGTACCTTTAATAGTGGGGCTTGGTCCGATCTTTCGCGCCACCCAGATTACCGTTCGGGAAGTGCTCAATGATTACGGCGTAAGCCGGAAGGCGTTCGATTCCCGCCGGCTCTTTACGTTGCTTGGGAAAATACGAGGCATAGACCGCACACTGGTGCTGGCTATTCGCAATACTTTCCGGCGCAGAGGTCGTTTGCTGCTAACGCTCGGCTTATTAGCGGCAGCCGGGGGAATGTTCATAACCAGCTTAAACGTAAAGACAGCCTGGGAACACTATCTTCAGGATGCGATTACAAACCACGGTTACGATCTGGAGATTCGTTTTAATCGCCCCGAACCGCAACAGAAAGCCCTGGCGATCGTCGCCAATGTCCCCGGTGTAAAGAAAGTAGAATCCTGGAGCATGGCGCCTGCCGCGGTGGATCGCCTTGGCAGCTTTGCAGTGGTGAGGACTTACCCCGATGGTGGGCATGGCGGCTTTACCATACGTTCGGTTTCTCCTGAAAACAATATGCTCAAATCACAGCTGCTCGAGGGACGTCGGCTTCAGCAGGATGATACCAATGCCACCGTACTTAACCATATGTCGAATGCCGTTTTCCCTAACGTTAAAGCGGGCGATTCCATTACTTTGCTAGTGAACGGAAAGCCTGTGGCTTTGCGGGTTGTTGGAATCGTACGAGAACTCTTAACGCCCCCGACTGCTTACGTGTCTCAGTACACTTTTGCCAAA
>DASQQM010000065.1:0-11025 GCA_035643475.1 Anaerolineae bacterium
ACGCGGTAACTAAATTTCCATTAAGGTCGCCCACCATAATGCCGCGTGGGGTGGTAATGTAGAGCCTGTTCTTTTTTACGGTAAGCGTAAGGGGGTTCTCTGTGCGGATCTCCCAAATCGGCTCGTGCGATGAGTCAAAAATGACAACTTTATTTGACTGCTTGCATGCTACAAACACCTTACCGTTATCGGCCACTGCTATAGCACTTGGATACCAGAGCTCGTACTTTTCCTTGCCAGCTTTCCCAAACGACTCAATGTAGTTGCCGCTATCATCGAAGATCAATATCCTGTGCTTATCAGAATCGGCGACGTAGATGTTGTTATTGCCATCTACGGCGACCTCTGTTGGCCTGTGTAGGCGGTCACCCTCAAATCCATAGATGGAAAAGAGGCTGGTTAACCCTTTTGGCCGCGTGTCTCCCTTTACTTCAAACGGTTTTGTCATCAGGCTGTAGACGAAGAGCAGCCCAAGGAGAATGAGCCCCAAAGGAATGGTAATTATGAGGTACCGCTTTAATAGCGAGCGGTCCTGAGCATAAAAGTTACCCGTAGACAAATTCATAACCCCCAAACTATCGTGTTGATGTTCCGGATGCTGTTGGCGCCACTTTCGACGTCGACTCCTTCTTCTTACTTTCTAACGCCGCATTAAGCCGCTTTATCTCGTCTTTTGCCTTCTGCTCATCCGGCACATACATGACGATATCTTCGTAGACCTCAACGGCTTCTTTTAGCTTGCCAGCCTTCTCAAGCGCCCTGGCGTATACGTAGCTGACGTTTATGTCTTCTGAGAACATAAAGCTCGCTTTTTTGTAGGCAGCAAGCGCATCTTCCATCTTGCCCTGGCTTTCGTAGGCTTGGCCTAAGTTGAGCCAGGCCTGCCCATAGAGCTCTCCGGTTCCGCCTTTGAGGGTGAGGGCTCTCCTTAGGGTCTTGGCCGCATTAGCATATTGACCCGCCTTGTTTTGTGCGATTCCCAGGGTGAGGTGGGCATCCACGCTCTCGCGATCTAGCCGTGTGGCAATCGAGCCTTGTTCGACCGCTTTATTGTACTGGCCAATAGCTATATAGGCCTTTGCCAAGGCGGTTCTTGCATTTGGGTTTTTTGGGTCAGCTTTTACGGCATCTTTTGCGTCCATGTAGGCTCTCTCGATGTATGTGCGGGGAGCCTTCGGGTTTACTCCTACAAGCGCTGTTTCTGCCAACAGGCCCACGACTGCCACGATGCCGGCAATAAGGGCGAAGATCAACACCCTAAAGAACAAGCGACCAAAAACGTTCATTTATACCAACCTTTCCATATTTACTTTTCGCGCTTTGTACACGCCTTCTACGTCTCTACGTGTAAGATCGTGCAAGTAACGCCAGGCTGTAGATGTACCTCTTTCTATACAAGAGTACACCAGAGATACCATGGGTGTACCCACTTTACAAGACGTCGGTATTATAGCTACAGGAAACTAAAGCTTCCATGGCTGTCCTTTAAGGCTTACATCTCCCCAGAATGTTTTGATATCTTTGCCAGCGATTGTACCTTTTTCCTTGCCTTCGACCTGAAACTTAACCCGTTTAATTTTCTCTGTTTGACGGGCTGTGGAGGTAATAGCCGCTAGGAGGAGCTCCTGGGTTGCTTTGTCCTCTTCAAAGAAGAGGATATTCCTATTGAAGTTGATTATCGCCAGATCGTTTTTGATCTTGACATCGAGCACTTTTACGTCTGTCGGTAGAACCGGGATGACATTGCTGTTGTTTGGTCTACCATCAAAAAGGGTATTAAGGGCAGCTTTTACAACATTTGGCTCTTTTGGGATCTCATGTGTCTCAACCGCTAACGCGTCTCTGTCGGGGTAGTAGATGGTTACTTCCATGTAGTTTTCTTGTGCTGAGCTCTTTGGCAGTCCTTCGGGCTCACCCAGGTAATCCGGTTCCTTTACACACCCCCCAAGTAATATCGACAGAGCGAGTAGCAACAATACCGATATGGAAAAATACCTCATAAAAACTCCCTAAACATGTGTTTTATAGGATCATTACCAGGTAGTGACTCGCTTCACTAGTCTAACTCCACTATATAAAATAAGCAAGCAGTATTCAATAGAAATGTCATATTTTACCGATCACTTAGCAATAAATTACTGTTTAATAACGCTAAATTTTGCACTATGTATGTTGTTATATCATCTATCCGTGGTATGCGGCGAGCGCCTCGTTACCTTATTTGGGTTTCGAAACCTTCACGCTACTTAGGTTCCAGGCTTTGGATGACGCGCCGCACCTTCTGATCGCCCGGGTTAAGCTCTTCGTACTTGCGGTAGTGCCTTAAAGCAAGCTCTTTTTTGCCTAACTCGCGATAGATTTCAGCGGTGAGCAGGTGTGCTTCTTTCGATGCTGGGTCTACCTGCATTACAAAGCCAAACAGCTTTAACGATTCCTCATAATTACCTTCAGCCTTGTATGTGTCACCAAGCATGAGCTGGCCGATCGTAGAATACGGCCTGGAGGCGAGCGCGGTCTCCAAGGCGGTTCGCGCCTCGTCAAAGTACGTATCTCCCGGCCCTTTTGAGAGGGCGGCGTTTGCATTTGCAAGGTAGAGCCAGTGATCAGTCTCGTCCGGCTCAAGCTTGGTTACCGTTTCAAATAGGTTCTTTGCTTGGTGCAGTATAATGGTGTTGTTCTGTGTGGATCCCAGCCCCAGCAGGTAGCGACCATACCAGTCATAGTACAGCCCGTTCTTGTACGATCTGATTGCCGCCTCATAATGCTCGATCGCACGATCGGGATATCCTTTATCTTTAAATCTGAGGCCTCTGTTGAAATGGTAATCCGCGGCATACATAGAGAGCGCGAAGTACGTCGCAACGAGTATAACGGCGAGGGCGATTACCGTAACCACGCGGGCTAGTGTTGCACCGGAGCTTCGCACAACGTATGCCTGTGACAGCATCGCCCCAATAATAAGCCAGAAAAGCGCAGAGCTTCCGATAACGCTCAAGCCGAAGAGCAGGTGGATGAAATAACCGGCGACAGACCCGATGAGGCCTGTATAGAGGAGTTTTTGTTCGCCGGAGCTATAGCGAAATAACCTCAGGGAAAGCCAGATTGCACCGAGCACGAAGATAACAAGACAGAGGGCCGCAGGTACACCCACGCCTGCCGCGAGCTGTAATGGGTAATCGTGGGCGTTATCAGCGGTAGATTTCCCGCCCGTCATGTACACGTACTGAAATGTCTCGTACTTCTGCGACACGAGACGGAAGGTATCTGGGCCGAAACCGAGGAGCGGACGTTGCTGAATCGCGCGCAAGGCCGCCCTCCATATCTCAACGCGAGTTCCAACGCTTCCTTCGGTTACCTGAGTGGCTGACGTAACGCGCTCAACGAAATTTATACTTTGCCCCGTGCTGCTTGCGTACGCACCGACTAAGGCGATAGAGATGATCACAATCGAGGTTATGGCGATGAGCTTCTTAGGAGATGAGAGGGCTGACTTACCAGCTGCCACAGCGAACACCGTGATGCCTACCGCAGCACCAATCCAGGCGCCGCGGGTATAGCTCGTTACAAGGCAAGCGCTGATGAGAAAGAGAATGCTCCCATATATCGCGTTGTTCCTGGCATTTTTCGCGGTCAAGAAGCTTACCAGTGATACAGGCAATATCAAAACCAGAAAGCCTGCTAAAAAGTCAGGGTTGCCAAATGTCGAGAAGCTGCGCCTTTCCTCAAACGGGAGGCTTGGCCAGGTAAGAGGATCAAGCCCCGCAAACTGAATCAGACCGTAGATCGAGACGGCTCCACCAACCAGCGCGAGCAGCCTGACCAACGTCTTAATCCTATCGGAGGAGGTAAATACCTGCAGCGCCAGAACGTAGATTGCGACATAGTTCAAAAAGGTAAAGAGGCCTTCGAAGCGCATATACTTACCGTGGAGCGATGTCGGTACGTGGATGGAGAGGATTGTCGATAGGATCGCGAGGCCAATGAAACCGATCAATAGAATATCGATCCTAAGCCAGCGCAGAGTGCTCTTCTTTGAGCTGAGCATCTTGAGCAGCCAGAACGCAATGGCGAGAAGGGTAAGAAGCCGCATCGCGACAAGCTTGGCGATATCGAACATATCCATGGTGATCTGCGACATTACGAGCGGTAATACGACCACCATTGCCAAGAGCGCTATGTAGGTCCACGTTTCGTACACATCGCCCTGAGATCCATTCTCCATGCGATCAAGCGGCTCGCTCAATTATCTATCTCTCCAATCATACCAAAAGTACCCATATCACCGGTCCTCAGGTGGTACATTATAGCCTGTTTCTGGGTGGGGAACTTTGCCGTAGGAGCGTAACACAGTGTCGATGGCAGTTGCCTTATTTAACGCAGCGTGCGCCTGCTCGTCACGTTTGATCTGCTTAAACAGCGCGCCAAGCGCTTTGTATGTTTCAAGGCTGTCTTCTGTCGTCGGGTTGATGGCAAGCAGATCGTCGAGAGTTCCTGCCGCCTTCTCGCTCTCTCCAACTACCGCATATAACTGGATAAGTAAGAAGTATGATCTCTCCTCGAACGGATCCTGTCGTATCGCCCTGCGAAGCGCATTTACAGCTTCGTCCACATATAGATCCGTTTGTGTGTTTATAGCCAACCAGAAATATGTCTCCCCCAGCTGGAGCAGGTACCTGCTATTGCCGGGATTGAGCTTCAGCGCTTTTTCAAAGCTCTGTCCAGCCATATTATAGTTTTGTTCATTAAAAGAACGTAGGCCATCCGAAAAATACTTTTCGGCCGCAAAGACGGTAAGAAGTTTGCCACCGTAGAGCAACAGAAACAGGGAAGAGATGGCGATCGCAACCTTCACGGTAAGACGCTTGGGAAGCGCAAATCGGATAGTCCTCTGCGCTAACTGCGGCGGGACCGCCGCGATGAGACCAAGCCCGGCCCACCACGGCGCCGGTAGACCGACGTAGCTAAAACTAAAGAGCATGTGGATAAAATAGGCGATGCACGCCGATGCGAAACCCGCAACGACAAACCGCGTCCCCCGGTCATCGAGTGCTCGCACCTTCTTAACGGTCATTAAAACGGCAACGGTAACTATCCATATGAAGGCGAGCAAGCCGAAGATCCCTAGGTTTGATGCGATATCGAGCAGCCAATTGTGAGCAATGTCGTCCACCGGGTTTACGAGCCCGAATGTTGCTGGCCCATGGCCTAGAATCGGGCGATCTGCAATAGAGATAAGCGAACCCGACCAAATGGCGATCCTCTCCAGGCCCTGATCAGCTGACGAAATCAGCCGCTGGATCGGCAGGTATGTGGTGCTTGTCGGGCTGACGTAGCTCAACAGCAGGACCCCGATGATAACGGCGATTCCTGCACCCGCTACTGACCGCACGTGAACTTTCACATCGCCTCGCAGCAAGAACAAAAGGAGGGATAACCCGATTGCAGCCCCAATCCATGAAGCCCTCGTATAGGTGAAGTAGAGCGTTATCATCAGAATGAGATTGGCCAAGAGAAGTATAGCCCGCATAGTGCGGGTTTGTTCCCTTGACAGCGAGAAGGCAATTCCGATGGGGAGTAAAAAGGCCAAATAGCCACCGAGATGGGTTGGGCTACCGAGTGTTGAGAAGCTGCGCGCAGTGTCGGCAAGTGCCTCCCAACTGGTAAAGTCGAGACCGGCTTTCTGTGCGAGCCCATATATGGCAACGATGACACCACCGGCTACCATCCAGGGAATAACGGTCCACAGGTGCGACCGCTTTCTAATAACTTGTGAGGCCAACCAGTATACGAGCACATAGTTGATAATGGTATAAAGACCCTCATAGGAGGTTTTATAGCCATCAAGCGATGTTACAAGTGATATGGACGATGCGGTCGATGCTACTGCAATTAGCAGGAAGGATGCTATCGGAATATCCACAGGGCTTCCCGTGATGCTTACCTGCCGCTTACGGACAGCATCGATAAGCCAGAGCGCAAAAATGAGCGCAGCGCCGAGCCGTAATACTATCAGTTTTGGTAGCTGAAATGGCTCGTCAAGGATGTACGGGAGCCATATAACTGGAATAAGAAAGAGCAGTATAGCAAGGCCGATGACAGCACTGTCGGTATGGGATTTTTTACCAGCATTACTGGAGGCATTCGCCATAAATCAGAAACCACCGCTAGTAAATATTATTTTCCAATATAGCACGGGCCGACAATTCATGCATAGGTTCATCATTTTTAAATACATCAAGTAAAGGCTGGTTGGGAAATAGAACCATAGCTCATCGGTATAAATAGTACGGCATTGGCCTAACCGCGCTCCTGAGGCCTCTGTGTTCTCGGTTGTACTTCGCCCCTGACGTGACAGTAGGCGCAAAACGTCGGCCCATGGCAGTTAAAGCAGTAGGCTGGCCCGACCTGTGCGACGACATTCTTGTGCGTGGGTACCCAGTTGCCCAGCCGCTCATTATACCCCTTATGGTGGCACGAGTTGCAGAAGTCTTTTTGGCGATGGCATTTCTGGCAGACCTTCGGGTTTTTGCTGCCTATGGAACCGTGCTCTGATTTCACGAACTTGTCGGGGTGCGGGACCTCGACGCCATGGCAGCCCCGGCAGAAGGTTTTCTGGTGACACGTCGTGCACTGGGTTGTATCTTGCTTGGCGGTCTTGCCGTGATCAGGCACCTTCCAGGTTCCGGTTTTATGCGTCACCGGAAGTATGTCAAAGCTCTTCGGGTGGCACGCAATGCACTTTCCTGGTGCCAATGCTTCCTTTGAGAGGCCATGGCAGCGGAAACACCCTTCCATACTTATAAAATCCTTGCGTTCAGATGTTGAAGGGTGACCAGCCCTGTTATGGCAGTACGTGCAGGGGATCCCTTTTTCAATGTGGACGTTGTGGTTCATAACGAGGGTTTTTCGTGGTGTAACAATCCTCTTCGGTGTGTGACACCGCAAGCAGCTGTCACTGTCCATATTTTTGCTTAGTTCACTATCCTTATTTATTGGCTGCTCGTAAGACCCGGTGAAGTGGCGGTAGATTTCACCTATAAGGCCAACCTTTTGCCCTACTTTACTTAAAAGACTAGGTGCATGACAGGTATTGCAATCCACCTCAGCATGGAGCGATGTCTGCTGCCACGAATCGAATGCTGGCTTCATTTCATGGCACGTTGCGCAGAACTGGGGTTGCGATGTATAGCTGAACCCATAGCCGATTACGAGAAGCAACACTACCAAAGCAGCTACGGCTATGGGTATACGAAGCCTTCTGCTAGGGCCGCTCAAGGCCGGCAGGCGAAGGCGCGGAATCCGAATTCTCGATTTTACATCTCGAACGTTAAATGTAAACATTTTGCTCGATTGTAGCATTAGATAGGTATGTTAACAAGTTGGCGGCGGTTTAATGAGAAAACGACGTAGTGAGAGAGAATCTTTTATTATGGCAGAAGTTACAGTCGTTTTTCCTCGCCGCATGGCATTCCATACATAGCTTACGCTGGGGAATTAAACCGCCAATTCGCCCGACGTTCGGATGAGCGGCACCAGGATGACATCGTACACACGATATACTTGCCTTCACAACGTGGACGCGGTGGTTTATTTTTATATCCCCGGAGCCGGATTCAACCCTATTTAAACTATGACACCCTCTCCTCTGACACGAGCTAATACCCGGTATGGTAGCTCCTGCTGGCTTCAGATTAGCTCCTACCATGCTGGCATAGACCTCACGGTAAAAACTTATCCGGTAGACCCATAAATTAAGAGAGCCCTGCTTTACGTGACAGTGAAAGCAGTTATCTGCTGCTTTTGCATGAGAGGACTTCTGCCAGGAGGAATAATATTTCTCCATTGCATGGCAGCGCGTGCAGCTTTTGGGATTTGAAGTACCCCAATAAGGGACTGCCAGGAAGACAACTACTAACAAAAGCGCATACCTAAACCAGCGCCTTTTCCTTCGCGGTGGCGCCGGTGGCTCAGGAGGCTCCGCTGCGGTATCCGTTATTGTATTTTCATCGCTGTCAGGTACGTGTTCTAGATCATCCACTGAGATGCCTTAACTAACTACATAGGGGCACATCTATAATCTTCATTATCGACATATGGCTCATAGCTTGCAAGGATTATATTACTAATCTAATGCTTGTAGCCTTCTCCACGTTGCATCTTTTTAACATGACAGAACGAGCAATCATTTTTCCTTGCCGCATGGCATTGCATGCATAGCTTGCGCTGGGGTGTTAATCTGCCAACCTTTCCGACATTGGGGTGAGCTGCTCCGGGATGACACCGTATACAGCTAAGGCCCACTTTGATGACGTGTCCTCGGTGGTTTATTTTTATGTCGCCTGATGCAGAGCTAACCCTATTTAAGCTATGACACCCTCTCCTCAGACACGATCTAATACCCGGTATAGTAGCTCCTGCTGGCTTCAGGTTAGCTCCTACCATGCTGGCATAGACCTCACGGTAAAAACTTATCCGGTAGACCCATAAGTTAAGAGAGCCCTGCTTTACGTGACAGTGAAAGCAGTTATCTGCTGCTTTTGCATGAGAGGACTTCTGCCAGGAGGAATAATATTTCTCCATTGCATGGCAGCGCGTGCAGCTTTTTGGGTTTGAAGTGTAGAGGTAGGGGATGGTAAGAAATACCGCTAAGAAAATAAAAGCGACCAGTGCATATCTGACCGCTTTATTGCGCTTTTTAGTTTCACCGCTAATTTTAGCTTGTGTGTTCATTATTACCAACCCTAGGTTATTTATCCAACCGCAGGATACTTAAACTAAGGTTGTATCCCATGACAATTCATACAGAAATCGGGCTTATGGCAGGCGTTGCAGCCCTTTCTATCGGCCTTTGCGCGGGCTCCATGGTTGGTCCTCCACATTGTTAGGTGAGACTGCGGTTTCTTGTTGTGGCACTGCATACACCAACCAGGTTTCCAGTTATGGCACTTATTGCAGTTCATAGTTTTTGACATCTGCCCGTGCACCTGCAACCAGTTTGCCTGCTTGTGGTTTGTCGGGACAGCCAATTTAGTATGACATACCGTGCACCTATTGGGCGCTGTTTTGCCATCATGACATACCATGCACGTCTCCATCTTGGGCTTCCTACTCTTTACATCGCCCTCGCCATGGACCACCCTCGAATGGCACGTCGTGCACATGAGCCCTTTTTCAATATGCAATTTGTGGGGTACGTTGAGGCCTCCACCGAAGGCCATCGTCCTGTTGAACGTGTGGCACTTTCCGCACGCCTCGTTAACGGGCTTACTCTCCTTAGCGTGAATCTTTGGTGCATTGGGTTTGTTATATACGGTTGCATGGAGGTAGAGCTCCTTCATGGCGCTTACCTTATGCTTCAGGAGATTGAACACCCCTGGAGGCATATGGCAGTCGTAGCAAGTAATCTCGGCGTGGACGGATTGCTTCCAGTTATTAAACGCTGGTTTCATCTCGTGGCACCTGACGCAGAAGCCGGGCGTAGAGGTGAACTGCAATGCCCCGTAGCTGAATAGGCCAAGAGCGACTACAGCGATTATCAGTATATTCGCTTTCTTTTGGTTGTTTTGGTAATAATTCTGTAATTTTTCCAGCAATTCTCTTATTCCGCCGCTCACGCTCTAGGTATCCTTCCTACTTCACATCTTTAAATGGATCGTGACATCTATAGCAGAAGCTCTCTGCATCATGGCATACCAGGCAGCCGGTCTTCCTTTGTTTAGCGCGAACGCTATGGAGCGTTCGCCACTGCACGCCACCGATATGGGTTGAAGGCCGATGGTTCTGATGACAGTTACTGCAGAATGTTGGCGTCCAGCCGTGGCATTTTTTGCAGTTGCTATCTGGATGTGCCGGGTTCTTAGCCACCTGGCTATGGATCTCAAACCAGTTGTTTGCCGTATGGCTTGCCGGAATGGCTTTTTCTGTATGGCAATTCTTGCACTTTAGAACTGGGGCACCATCTTTGCCAGTCTCATGGCAGGTTAAGCAGAGCTGCATCGCCGGCCTTCTCATAACCTCATTATCTCTCTTCTCGCCATGGACTACGGCCGAGTGACACGTGACGCATGCGATCTTTCTTTTCTCAAAATGCAGATTGTGAGGAACTATAAGATCGCCGGAAGGGGAAACGTTGCGCCACTGAACATGACACCGCTGGCATACGCGGTTTTCTATATGTTCTCTTGCTTTGATCGGCTCCTGGTACACACCGGTTACGTGCGTAATTCCATCGGTTATTTTGTGGGGAATACCAAGGATAAAGCCGTAATAGCCCTGTTCTTTGTGATGGCATTTTGTGCAGGCGATCTTTTCGTGGGATGATCCCTGCCATGCGGTTACATCGCGCTTCATTTCGTGGCACATGAGGCAGGTTTGGTAGCGGTTGACCATTGCGTTTCCGATGAACATGGAGGCGAGGATGAAGACTACTAATGCGCTGCCCTGCACCACTATAAACCTTTTCGTTCTTGGAGACATCTCTTTAAAGTTAGGCATTCGCATTAAGTAACCATCCTGGGCTTAAAAAAGGTCCGTATTGCTGTTACATAAACTCATCGGTCCCTTTTAGGAGAACTTTAGCATTTAATATTCTACCCAAAAGTACCGGTTTTCTCACATTTTTAGGATATATTATTAAGACAGCGCTAATGGCTTACCGTACGGTTAATCTTCAGACTTGCTTAAGGACCAAAATTGATCCGTAGATCAATTTGTAAATACTTACAGGATGATTCAATAGAGACATACCTATTATAATTTGCGCATGCCAGTATTTGTCAAGGGAAATTTTTCATAACGAGGATTACTGGAGAGTGGTTCTCTAGCTTGACGAGGTAATTCTTATAAAATTATGCTTAAAAATGTTTATTAAGCAAATGCTTGCATAACCTTCTGTTATTGATCACCTCCCTATAATTTCGGTTTTCCATGAACCATTACATTTAGCAGTAGCTCCAGATGATACCGCCTTACTGGTAAGCTATACTGGCAAGACAGGACACTTTATGGAGCGCTTTTTTAGCTTGT
>DASQQM010000066.1:0-2916 GCA_035643475.1 Anaerolineae bacterium
TGGTTCTTTCGACGGTATCGTGTATTGCATCGTGACTCATTAGCCCGGTTAATGGTTGGCCGTTAACCCTCGTCTGGCTCACAACCGGGAGCATGGTGTCGCCATGCGCGCCGATCACCATACCATCAACGCTGGACATGGGGACGCCCAGCACCTGAGCGATAAAATACCTGTAGCGGGCACTATCGAGCACCCCGCTCATGCCAAAAACGCGCTGCGACTGGTAGCCGGTGGATTTGAGAGCAAGCTGCGGCATCGCGTCGGCAGGATTCGTCACCACCAGGATGAACGCCTCGGGGGCTTCTGGGGTGACGCTCGAAAGGACCGATTGTAGTATACCGGCGTTTTTCTCGAGGAGATCGCTCCTGCTCATCCCGGGCTGCCGGACGAGGCCGGCAGTGATGACGACTACATCCGAGTTCCCGGCCTCGGAGTAGTCCGTGGTGCCGGTTATACTTTTCTCGTATCCCTCAATCGCACCTGCCTGCGCTATATCCAATGCCTTGCCCTTAGCAAGCCCATCAACGATATCGATTAACACGACATCGGCGACGTCGTTTTTAAGAAGGGTATACGCGCAGGTGGAACCGACATTCCCTGCGCCGATGATTGAAATTTTTGCCATTCAAACCTCCACACTCGCTCGCAGCCCATAGCAGTAGTAAGAAAAACTACTGTGGACGCCCACCATATTATCCCAGCTAATACATTATTATAGCAGAATAAAAGGGGCAGCAAGCGCTGCCCCTATTGAAGCATACTATATGTAATCTCTACTTGCCCGATACGGCGACGTCTTCCTTCTTCTCCTTACTTGGGCACTTCGGGTTAATACAGAGTATCCAGGGCTTCCCTTTGCCCGTTAGCACCTTAACCCTCGGGCTTCCACACGTATCACACTGCTCACCAAGGGCGATAATCTCACCCTGTTGTGGCAACGGATAGGATGTGCTACATGCTGGGTAATTGGTGCAGCCGACAAATCTCTTGCGACTCTTCTTCGACCGTATGATCTTTAAATCAGACCCGCAATTCGGACATGGCCCTACGATCTTATCCTCGCGTATCCCAGCGCGGATCTCTGCACCGAGTTCACTCTGCTTGCTCTTCAGAGAGAGCATGATATCAGCGAGCATTCGCCGTGAGTGCTCAACAACCGTACCCCGGCTTGTCTCTCCCTCGGCAATTGCATCCATATCGCTCTCAAGCTCGGAGGTCATTGCCGGTGTGGCGATGCGCTCGGCATACTTCAACAGGGATTCAGCAACCGCCATCCCGGTCTCCGTAGGCTGTATCGGGTCACTATGGATGTAGCCGCGATCGTAGAGGTTCTTGATGATTTCGTGCCTGGTCGCCTTTGTACCTAAGCCCAGCTCCTCCATCTTCTGGATAAGCTTACCCTGGCTGTACCGTGCTGGCGGTTGAGTTTCTTTCTCATCCAGCTTCGCCTTGATGAAGGCAACCTCATCGCCCTCGTTTACAGCGGGGACCTCCTCATCCTTCTTGCGCGCATACGGGTAGTACTTGAGCCACCCCTCATTAACAACCCTGCTGCCCCGTACAAAGAACGGCTCACCGTTTGTCTCTATATCAACACGCATGCTCTCCGCCACCGATACCGGAGCGAGCGTTGCGTAGAACCTGCGCACCACGAGCTCGTAAATCTTCCACTCCTGCGCATCGAGCTTGCCCTTACTGGCAACGCCAGTCGGGTGGATCGGCGGGTGGTCGGTTGCAAATTTCTTACCACGTGTCGGCTTGAGCTCCTTCTGCTTCAACAGCTCTGTTGCCATCGTCCCGAGTTCGGAACTGGACGTGAGCGTCTCTAAAATCTCGCGTAGGTTAAGGGATGCCGGGTAGACGGTATTGTCCACCCTTGGATAGCTGATAAGGCCCTGCATGTAGAGGCTTTCAGCGATTCGCATCGCGTTTGCCGTCGATATGCCGATACCCGCTGCCGCGGTCAAAAATGCGGTCGTGTTAAACGGCGCAGGCGGTGCGATCTCCCGCTTCGACCTCGTCACCGAGGTCACTGTGCCACTTTTAGCGCCGGTCAGCTTATCCATTACCTTCAGCGCATCGGCCTTATCCCAGAACTTCTCCGTTTTATGGCTAGCAACAAAACGCTCGCCATCGTGTTCATAATCGGCCTTTATCTGCCAGTACGGCTCGACAACAAAGGCCTCTCGTTCCTTCTCCCTCTGAACTATGAGGGTGAGCGTCGGGCTTTGAACGCGCCCGACCGAGAGAAACTGGCGACCTAGCCTTGATGAAGCGAGCGAGAGGAACCTGGTAAGGGTAGCGCCCCATATAAGGTCGATATCCTGCCTGGCCTCACCGGCATTGGCGAGATTTACGTAGAGATCCTCCGGGTGACCGAACGCCCTTTCTATTTCCGGCTTGGTAATAGCGGAAAAGCGAGCTCGTTTTACGATAACGTCCGGGTTAACCTCTCTGATCATATTAACGGCATCGACCCCGATGAGCTCGCCCTCCCGGTCAAAGTCGGTCGCTATGACGATCTCGTCCGCCTCTTTGCCCATCTTCTGCAGTGCCTTTATAATCTGCTTCTGCATCGGAACCTTAACGATTTTGGCGTCGATCAATGACTCGGGCGTAACGCTCTGCCAGTTACTGTATTCAGCCGGAAAATCGACTTTAAGGATATGTCCCTTAAGGCCAATCACCGCGGTCTCCGTGCCATTCTTAGAGAACTTATATACCGGGACCGTATAACTCTTTTCAGTTTTCACTTTTCTACCGAGTATCTTCGCGACTCTCTCGGCTGCTATGTTTTTCTCTGTCACAATTAGCTTCATGTCATCCAACTCTCGAAAGTTTTAATTGAATTTGCCTGAACATTATATCTATACATGGCGGAATCGGCAACTTCGGCTATTAACAACATCGTCATCG
>DASQQM010000067.1:0-2717 GCA_035643475.1 Anaerolineae bacterium
AGATTAGGAATAAACCATTTCGAGAACACCTTTTTGGGGAAGAGAAGGGCTGCATACTGGATGCCACTAAAATTAGTGATATCTTTCTCTGGCCAAATTGAACGCCACATTGTACGCTTAATGTAGCCTGGCCTCAGCTGATCCAATATCTCCTCGTTCATTTTAATATTAAATAGCTTGCATACATGAACTAAGCTGAAGTAGATAGGAGCGAGGATGCCCTCCCGCTTTGCATCGTGGATAACCAACTCCCAATCTAGTGCTCGCTCGTTCATTAAGATAAATGCAATATCGACAAACCATTTAACCTTCCCGAAGCCATGCTGGTTAAGATGCACTAGGAGATGGAGTAATTGGTGTTCTGGGGCGAGTGAGCGGCACGTAAAAGAGCCGAAATCGCATGAAGTAGATCTCTCCCAGATCTCATCTATCATTCGTGAGCCGACCCCTAGGTCAAATGGATCGAGCTTGAGCTCTACCTTTAGACCATCTTCATTGTAGAAAGCAAGGATGTGCTCATGAACCTCCCCAGCTATGAGTTTTGGGGGGAGGACTTCACAATCCTTGGTAGCTATATACCCTGCTTTGAGCAGGAACGACCGGATCTCACCCCAATCTTTTTCTTTAAATAATAGATCTATATCGACGAAGTACCGTAAAGCGGGGTCCGGATAGAACAGCCTGGATAACACCGGCCCCTTCATAACAATGATCTCTATCCCCTTACCTCTAAGATACGTTATTAACTGCTCGAGTTCGGCATGGTAGGCGGCCTGCCGAACAAAAGACGCAAAGAAACTATCCTTTAACTGCTCAACCACCCATTCAGGCACGTTAAACTGGGGATTACTTTTAATCGTAAAGTAGAGAAGAGGGGCTACGCCATGCTGGATAGAGCTATCCAGGAAACTTTCCCAGCAAATATCGGCCTCAGCGCCATCGAACTCCATATTAAAGTGGCTAGAGCCTATAACCGATACAATGAACTTGTCGGCCAGACTAAGATCTCTTTCCACGTTCGTCACCTACATGGCCTCTCTAGGTAGTGCAATGTTGAATCGTTCCCTACGTGCTGTTTACTCATATAAGTACTGGTATTACCGCTCTCCAACTTTATTGGGGATCGCATTACAGGGGACCACCGAATTAAGTCTTTTTCACATCAATAACGAGCTATCCCACCATTGGTTCGAAGATTCCTCCCTTTAGATCTTTTGCATGTAAGCGTGAAGGTCGACGCCAACCGGCTCGTATCATGCAGTTATCCTAAACTTAGCTGTCAATTCATCAACTAGTCAGATTGCAATCGTTGCTAAGCGATCTTTCTTATCGCTCTAGGTTCTGAACCGTGATAGGCTGTCGCTGGCCTACCTTTACCACGCCTACCGATCTGCTCAAGCACCATACCTGAAGGCAGGCTCTCTGGAGAGAGAATATTCCTGCCATCTACCACCAGATCGCCATCCATAAGCTCCGCTATCCCATCCCAGTTCAAGCTAGCATAAAGCGGGTCTTCAGTAGCAACAACGATAGCCTCAGCACCAACAGCCGCCTCATAAGGATCGCTGGTGTAATGTGCATCTGGTAAATGACTTCTCGCTTTTTCAATTGCGAGAGGATCAGTTGCGATCACACTCGCGCCCTTGTTTAAAAGGATCTTTAGCAAATCAATAGCAACGGAACTGCGGGTATCATCCGTATTAGGCTTAAAAGCAAGGCCAAATATAGCGATCTTCCTCCCCTCAATACTGCCGAGGTGCTGCTGGAGTTTGTGGACCACACGGTACTTCTGCATCTCATTTACTTCGATAACCGCAGAGAGCAACTCAAAATGGTAGCCGTTGCTGCCAGCAATCTGCTTTAATGCCCTTACATCTTTCGGGAAGCATGATCCACCGTAGCCAATGCCTGCTTTAAGAAAGTGCGGATTTATCCGTGGATCAAGACCCATACCGTGGGAGACAACATTTACGTCTGCACCGACTTCCTCGCAGATATTTGCGATCTCGTTAATAAACGATATCTTGGTTGCAAGAAAAGCATTCGAGGCATATTTTATAAGCTCAGCGTTGACAGTATCGGTAATAATAATGGGAGCATCTAGTTGTTCATATAGTTTTCCTATCTCCTGAGCGTCGTCCGGGTTGTGAGCGCCTACAACAACCCGATCAGGGTTCATAAAATCATACACAGCTGAACCCTCACGTAAGAACTCCGGGTTTGACACGTAGCTTAACCAGGGAGCCTGTGCTAAAAGTCGCCTAGATAACCGATTACCAGTCCCTGCTGGGACGGTGCTCTTCATGACTACTTTAACCGCCTTTGACTCGCAATCAAAAACGTGCTTCAGGTCCGAGATCGCTTGCTCTACCTGGGACAGGTCCGCTTCACCGCTGGACTTGGTTGGCGTGCCGACAGCTATAAAAACAGTCTCTACCCCAACCAACCTGTCGATGTCACTGGTAAACGAGAGCCTGTGCTGGTTCACATTTGATACGATCAGTTCTTCCAAGTCTGGCTCGTATATGGGAGTAACGCCCTCATTCAAAAGATCTATCTTGCCCCTATCAACATCCGTACAGGTTACCGTATGGCCTAATTCTGCAAGGCATACGCCCGTAACAAGCCCTACGTAGCCACAGCCTATGACCCCGATCTTTCTCATAACCACCACCTAAGTTAAAATCATAAATATGGTTCCCATAGATAAGGCTTCT
>DASQQM010000068.1:0-10462 GCA_035643475.1 Anaerolineae bacterium
CCTCAAGGTGGATCCTGGTCACTCCTATCCTGGTTTCGTAGTCGTCCATATCCAGATCTATATAGCCATTAACGCAAAGCGGAAGGTCATACTGTGATATCTGGTAGTTTTTGGGCATATCCGGGTAGAAGTAATTCTTACGGTGGAACTGGCTGTACAGGGAGATATCACAGCCGATCGCAAGACCGGATTTTATAACGTATTCAATTGCCTTTTCATTTGCAACCGGCAAGGAACCAGGTAGGCCTAAGCATACTGGACAGGTCTGGGTATTCGGCGCCTCTCCGAAGCGCGTGCCACAACTGCAGAACATCTTGCTTTCGGTATCCAGTTCAACGTGTATCTCTAAGCCGATTACGCTTTCGTATTCCATATCCTTCACCTATCTCATTATAATGCCGGTTTTTCATTCCAACCGAAGTTCTGCTCAAAGCTGTAGGCCACCCTCAGCAGCATCTCCTCACCAAGCGCTTTTCCCATTATGTGCAGGCCGACTGGCAATCCATCAACCGTGCCGCAAGGAACCGATATCGCGGGGATGCCCGCGAGGTTAACCGGTATAGTACAGATATCCGACAAGTACATCTGGAGCGGATTGTCGATCCTTTCCCCAATTTTAAAAGCAACTGTCGGGGAGGTTGGAGATACCAGTACATCAAACTCCTCAAACGCCTTGTTAAAATCACGGATTATAAGCGTTCGCACCTTCTGCGCCTGCCCATAGTACGCCTCATAATATCCGGCGCTGAGCGCATACGTCCCGAGCATTATCCTTCTTTTCACCTCATCGCCAAAGCCTTCTGCCCTGGTGCGCATGTACATATCCATAATATCCTCGGCATCCGGCGCCCGGTAACCGTACCGTACACCGTCAAACCTGGCCAGGTTTGAGCTGGCCTCTGCCGGGGCGATGATATAATAGGCCGACAGGGCATAGTCGATGTTAGGGAGCGATGTCTCGGCAACGATCGCACCGTTCTTTGCAAACACTGCGAGCGCGTTCTCAACCGTCTCCCGCACCTTCGGGTCGATGCCTTCGACCATTAACTCCTTGGGAACGCCTATCCTTACCCCTTTAAGATCATCCGATAGCGCCTTTGTGTAATCCGGCTTGTCAATCTTTACCGACGTTGAATCGAGCGAGTCGTGACCGACCAGGTAGTTCAGAACGATCGCACAATCCCTGACGTCCTTTGTAAATGGTCCAATCTGATCAAGCGATGATGCGAACGCGACAAGGCCATACCGCGATACCAGACCGTAGGTTGGTTTCATGCCGACAATACCGCAGAGGGCGGCAGGTTGCCTAATCGAACCACCCGTGTCAGAACCGAGCGAGAATATCGCCTCGTCGGCAGCGACAGCGGCAGCTGAACCGCCGCTCGACCCACCGGGAACCCTCTCCAGATCCCAGGGGTTGCGCGTCGGAAAGAACCGTGAGTTTTCAGTCGATGAGCCCATGGCAAACTCGTCCATATTTGTCTTGCCCGTCATCACAATGCCTTCATCAAGCAGGTTTTGCACGGCAGTCGATGTGTATATCGGTACGTAATTCTCGAGTATTTTCGAGGCGCAGGTCGTGCGCGTGCCCTCGGTGCACATGACATCTTTTATGGCGGTCGGGATGCCGGCAAGCGGCCCAATCTTCTTACCCGCCGCAATCTTCTTGTCCACCATTGCGGCCTGCTCAAAGGCACCCTCCCTGGTCAACGTCAGGTACGAGCCAACCCTGCCCTCCACCTCGTCGATGCGCGAGAATACGCTTTCGGTGAGCTCTTTTGCACTTATTTCCTTTGCTACGAGCTTATCATGAAGCTCATGGATCTTCATCGTATATAATAATTCCATTCGTCCTCCGAACTTTTACAAAATTTCAAAACCCTCCCTCTTCCTCGAGGGCGGGGATAAAACGCAATGGGATTCAAAACCGCAGACCAGAAGCTGTTTTACACGATTCTTGGCACCACAAATGCTTGATCCTCTTTCTTTGGGGCATTCGATAGCGCGGCTTCAGGGGTTAAGCAGGCACCCAATGTATCTTCACGCAACACGTTCCTTAATGGGATCGCATGCGATGTAGGCGGGATATTCTCTGTATCAAGCTCAGCTATCTTACCCGCATGCTCGAGGATGACATCGAGCTGCTGGGCGAATTTCTGAACCTCTGCATCGGTTATGGCCAGCCTTGCCAGCCATGCCACGTGTTTTACATCCTTCTCGCTGATTGCCATATATAAACTCTAACCTCCCGGTAAAATTCTACCATAAAATATCAGAATAACCGCCAATAAGTTATTAAGCGCATGGAATATGATCGGCGGCCCTAAAGAATCGGTTATCTCATAAAGGTAGGCAAGGACAAATCCTATCACGGCGATCGGTACGAACACGAAGACGTTGGAGTGGAATAACGCAAAAAGCAGACCGCTAGCGATTATACCGGCAGTTATTCCCCAGCGCTTCCTAAAAGCGGGGTATACAAATCCCCTGAAGACAAGTTCCTCAACCACGGGGGCCACGATGGCAACTATAATGACCGCGAATATAAAACCTGTCGTGCCTTGTCCAAATAACTCGGGAAGCCTTTTCAACGCATCTTCTTCGGGCTTAAGACCAACTGCCTGAGCGAGAACAACATAGATGGAGATGACAATCCTCGAAAGAAAAAACCAGACGACGACCAGACCAATACCACGGAAAACATTAAATGATTTGAACCCCAACGATTGCCAGCTGGCGCCTTTTCGAACTATGGCAAAATACCATATTAGCAGAAACAAAATAAGGTATGTAGTGAAGAACGCGATGATCAGAGCATTATTCCTAGGAAATACCGGGGCCAGTGCTCTGGCAATAGCGAATAGGCCGATGATCATTATTAAAAAGAACAAGGCGAGAGCAACTATGACATCATTAATCGTCCAGGATACCCTTTTATCATTCACCGATTAACCTCATAAATTCATTCTCTGTCAAAATCTTTATCCCCAAGGATAGGGCTTTCTCATACTTGCTGCCGGGATTCTCCCCGACGACCACGTAATCGGTTTTCTTGCTTATGCTTGATGAGGCCCTCCCCCCCATTGATTTAACGAGGGTTTCGGCATCGCCCCGCGTAAACAAGGTTAATGTACCCGTAAAGACGAACGTCACGCCATCCAACTTTAGATCTTTTCCCCCTACCTTTTCCTGCTCCATTATGACACCAGCTTGTCTCAACTTTTCAATAACCCGGCGGTTCCTCTCCTCGTGGAAGAAGTTGATTATGCTCTCGGCGATTCTCGGTCCGATTTCAGCCACTTCGATGAGCTCCTCATATGACGCAGCGATCAGCTGATCGATTGAGCCGAACTTGTCAGCCAGCAGCTCGGCAGCGTGCGCCCCGACATGCCGAATCCCAAGAGCAAAAAGCAATCTCGAGAGGGGCCTCGTTTTAGACGCCTCGATGGCCAAGGATAAGTTATCTGCCGCCTTATCTGCAAAATGCTCGATGTCGAGTAGTTGTCCCTTGCTGAGGTAATAGATGTCAGCGACATCTTGTATCATGCCTTTTTCTAAAAGCTGATGGGCGACCGACTCCCCTAACCCATCTATATCCATGGCCGAGCGGCTTGCAAAGTGGATTACGTGCTCAAAAACGACCGCTGGGCAGTTAATGTTAATGCATCGCGCAACCGCCTCACTGGCGGGACGGATAACCTCGCCACCACAGACCGGACACATAGTCGGCATTTTAAATTCCCGTTCGCCTCCCGTACGCTTGCTCACCACAGGTGCTATTATCTCAGGGATGATATCGCCTGCCTTCTGGACGAGCACGGTATCGCCAATTCGTATATCCTTGCGCCGTATCTCATCCTCATTGTGAAGGGTGGCTCTGCTTACCATCGAGCCGGCAATAACGACTGGCTCGAGTATCGCCGTGGGCGTCACAGCGCCAGTGCGCCCAACATTTAGTTCAATACCGAGCAAAACGGTTGTTCTCTGCTCAGCAGGAAACTTATAAGCTATAGCCCAGCGGGGAGCCTTGCTTGTTGCGCCAAGCTTCTCCTGCTGCTTATATGAGTTTACTTTAATGACAACCCCATCTATATCAAAGGGGAGCGAATGGCGCTTCTCCTGCCAACGTGTGCAATAATCATATGCTTCTTGGATGGAATTAACCTTTTTTGAGTATTTGCTTACCTTTAGACCGGCATCCTTAAGGTATTGGAGCGACCCCCACTGATCGGCGAACTCAACGCCAGAGACATACCCAAGACCGTAAATAAATATATCGAGGTTGCGCTTTGCCGTAATTCTGGGATTGAGCTGCCTGAGCGAGCCAGCGGCAGCATTCCTCGGGTTTGCGAATAACGGCTGCCCCAGCTCCTCGCGTTCCTCATTTATCTGCTTGAACTGCTCCTTAGGAAGGTACGCCTCGCCGCGCACCTCTAGTACATCTGGCGCCATGTCTGAAAATAGCCTTAAAGGAAGGGACTGGATTGTTTTAACATTGATGGTTATATCCTCGCCTACTTCGCCATCGCCTCGCGTGGCCCCGGCAGCATACACGCCGTGCTCAAAAAGGAGCGATACCGCAACGCCATCCACCTTCAACTCACATACCAGCTCAACCTCATCAGTTCCCAGATCACTGCTCACCCGGTTAAAAAAGGCGGTCAACTCATTAAGCGAGAAGGCATTCGCAAGGCTCAGCATCCTTGACCTATGCCGCACTTGCTTAAAAGCTTCTGAGGGTTCACCGCCGACTCTTTGCGTCGGCGAATCCGGGGTTACGAGTTCTGGATGCGCCTCCCCTAAGGAGACGAGCTCGCTAACGAGCTCGTCGTAATCGGCATCGGATATCTCCGGCGAGTCCAGCACGTAGTATCTGTAGTTATGATGGTTTATTAGGTTTTTAAGCTCTTCAGCCCGCTTCGCGGGTTCTTTTAAAACGCTTACGAGGATCTCCTCCGCGAACTTATAAAAGTATAATGAATCTGCTACACGCTAAAAGTGTAGCAGATTTTAATTGAAGCCACTAACATGGATTGGTAACAGCCTGCAAGCCGCACATAAGCCTACTGAAGCAGCTCTGGGATGGTTACTATCTTGTAACCCCTGCTCTTTATGCCTTCGATTAGGTCAGGAAGAATCTCGGCGGTCTGGTCACTTCCGCAGTGCATCAATATGATAGCGCCGGGAGATAACGCGGCAAGTACCCTATTTTTCACCTGTTCCGGTGTCATCGTCTGCTTCCAATCTAATGAGTCGATTGTCCAGTAGATCGATCTATACCCAGCATTGGCAGCCACGCGAAGCACTCGTGAGTCGCGTGCACCATATGGAGGTCTAAAAAGCGGCTTGGTGCTAACACCCGCAGTATCATTAACAACCCTCTCCATTTTACTTAGCTCGCTAACAATCTCATTATTAGTATCAAGCTTGGTCAGGTCAGAGTGAGAGTATGTATGGTTCCCTATCGTATGGCCCTGCCCGGCTATCTTTTTTGTAAGCTGTGGGTTATCCTCAACCCACTTCCCAGTTAAGAAGAACACCGCTTTAATATCGGCGTCTCTAAGCTCTTTGAGGATGCGCGGCGTCGCCTCACTCGAAGCGCCTGCATCAAATGTTAAAACTATCCTCTTCTTATCCGTTAGGCCTCGAGAGATCTCAGTCGATGATACTTCTATGTCAGGCTGCTGCTCTATGGCTTTATTATCCTCTTCCTCTACTTTGGGCTTATCTTCGACTGCAGCTGTCGCCCCTTTTGTAGGAATTTTTAACTCCATCCCTATTTGCAGATCTTTATCGTCTACGCCCTCGTTCAGGCGTTTTATCTCTTCCACAGTGGTATCGTATTTAAGCGCAATCCCATAATAGCTATCACCGCGCTTAACAATATGCTTCCTATATTGAGGCTCGGTCGTAGTGGTTGTTGATGGAGGTGTGACTTTTGATGAGGCTACTTCAACCGGTTTTGCTGCTATCCTTTCATCGTCTTTCTTCTCTCCCCTGGCGATCAACCTATGTGCAATGCTATAACTGCCATAGATAGCTATACTCGATAAGATAGCGATAACTGCTAAGGCAATCCCTATTCGTTTATAGTTCCATTTCGTTCTGACACGCCGTTGGGGCCTGCGTATTTCAGGGAATTTAGTATCCCGCACAAGGCCTCCCTCCTAAGTCATACAGTAGCACGTAGCTGTCGAAATCATTACTGCTTTTCAGAAACCAGAGAGACTGGTTTCTCAACTACCGCAGGATTCCTTAATTACTCCTGTTAGTTTTTACCAGACGCTGTTCACGGGTGAACAGGGGAACTTGAAGTACACTAAGCTGCCGGTACTCGCCTGCTTACTCTTATTATAAGGGTTGCTTTGCTGATTATGCCACCCCGGAGTAATGTAAATGAAGGATAATTTCAGAGGCGATAGCGTGTGACATAGGTTGTATGCGGGTAGTTTATGAAAATTTTAATAAACTTCAAGTATAACCTTATACTTCAATTCTAAAGCTTAACTCTCACTGCATAGCGGCGCCAGCGCCGCTATGCCGGTATAAACTCAAATTTTCCCCACCCGCCGAGACCATCGCCTACCACTATAATGGCGCCTTCAATTCCCGGTACACTTTGCGCAAATTCTATAGCCTTGCGAATATCATCTTTTGAATGAATTATGTTACCAACCTTGGTAGCGGTTGCATCTGCTAGAGAAGTGCTCCCTGATAATATAACGACGGCATCTGCCTTACCAAAGCTCAGTGAGTGCCCAACAGTCCCGGATGAAGTGCAGATGCCAAGCGGCGTATCATTAGGGGTTATTGTTATAGCAATCCTATTGCTTAACGGGGATTCACTGGCATAGATTCCCATCTTGCGATCTCTCTCTGTCTTGATAAATATATCGCCGCCATTTTCAACTATAACCTCATCGGAATACTCAAGAAGCCCCCGTCCTACATACTCGGCAATTGCACCTGCTACTGCAGCCATCGGGCCCACACCGGCAAGTTTTGCCGCGTCCGCCATGGATTTGACTATATCAGGCGCGTCCTTTGGAACTTCGATAGGGACCAGGGTTTCCTTGAAAAGTGGGAACCTTCCGATAAACTCCTCGACCAGACCACGATAAAAGTATACCAACTCGTGGGCGACAGCCTTCAAATCGCGATCGGCGCTGATAAATAGGTCGGTCTCTTTAATCCGCACCTCAAAAGAGTAAAGGTCCTTTGCAAGAGTCTGGTTACGATAAAATCGGGGCTCGTACATAGAAACACCTCAACCTCATAGCTGATACATCGACATTACCAAAAATCACCGCTCTATACCAGGCACAATCGATAGCTACCAGCGAAGATTAGTGAGGTGAAGTGTGGATTTTAATAACAGCCCTCATGGGGCAAACGGTAAGAATTACATGCTGTTTAGGCCCAGTCATACCAGCAGTCGAGTGACGCTGGCCGATAATGGTGCATATGATGTTAGCGCTTTCGCTCGATCATTATGCAAGCACTATGGATTACGCCTATCCCATTCTGCCTGGCATAATCGATGGCTTCTTTGCTCTCGGCTCCCGGCTGCATCCAGACTATATCGATCCTCTGGTCTGCTGCCTCTCTCACTATTTTTTCGGTTGCCTGCGGGGGAGTCACTATGTCCACCACGTCGGGTTTTTCGGGCAGGGCCCCTATGTTGGAATAGGCTCTGTCGCCCTGGATTTGCTCCTCTTTCGGATTAACTGGATACACTTTGTACCCGGCATCCTTTAGATCCTTATAAATCCGATATCCATATTTACTTGGGTTGTTAGATGCCCCTACAACCGCTATGATATTCTCTTTCTTTACCGCTCTTTTTATCAGCTCACTGTCCACACGTCCACGCTCCGTTCTTATTTCCGTAAAAATGATACCACACAAAACGAGCAGCACATAAAGCTGCTCGTTTTACGCCCACATAATTATATTACTGGCTTTCTTCAAGTGTTTGTAACTCCTTACCTATTTCAATCACTATGCTGTATGCTTGCTTGAGCTTCCTGTGAGCCTCCTTGGTAAGCTTCATGCCCTCTCCAAAAATTATGTGAGCATCTTCAAGGCTTTTTACCTCTTCAAACCGTTCCTCGGCAGCTTTGTTGTTCTCCCTCGCTAACAATAGATACCTATTTAATTCGGTAGTAAGCTGTTCGAGCCTTGCGGTATCCTTCCCCTGTGACTTAAGATCCTCCGTGATTTTAGTAATCTTGACAGAGATCTCTTCTCCGCGTGAAGTTATAGCCGCGACCTTCGCCGTTAGTATCTGACCAGCGATCCTTTTGGCAGCGCCTCGGTGCTGGCGCAGGTTCCCCCGTACCACCTTTGCAACAGAGCGAAGCTCTTCCATGCTTTTGGCGTTCTCGATATCAGTCTGGGTCTCAGTGAGCCGCTGTATGCCCGCGTCGATCTCGGCAATTGTAGTGGCGCGCTTTTCGTCGGGGACATTCTGCACCGATTGAACTCTGTTCTTTAACGATTCGAGATAGTGGATGGCCGCTTTATCGGCATGCATCATAAATCTTTTGGCGTTTTCAAGCTGCTGTGCCTGGCTCTCACCGTGAGCGGTATTTGGCTCTCCTTTTATCTGATAATAGGCATCGCTGGAGTACCTATAGCTTGAAATGGTACCATTAGATCCTTCTTTTACATCCTCGTACCCACCTGGCGCTCCTTGTTGCTCAATAGCGCCAGCAACTGCCGGTTGGATAAGGATAACAGATATACATGCGATAATCAGGGCTAAAAGAGTCTTTCTCATTCCTTCTCCCTTTAGGAATTGGCAATTAAAACACATCGAGCTCTCGGTCTATCGGAACGATGGCATCTCCCCCGAAATTCTCAAGGTCTTCCATGTCCTTAGTGAGGTTATCCAGCTCCTCTTGCATATCCAGTACTTCCTCGCCGATCAAGTCATGATTCTTAATCGAGGCTCCGGTCGCTTCAGTGGTGATCTTACCCGTGCTCACGGTAGATGGCCTTGCTGATTTTATATCACCATTTCCGTCAGTTACTTTCTGGCAGCCCGTTAGTAAAGCAGCAAATAGTATAATGAGCAATAGTGTGGTAAAAAACTTTTCCATACCCGCCTCCGCATACCGGTTTGGTGGGTTACATTTATTCATTAATATTACCGGTGTCTATCGCCCAGAGCCAAACGTACCTGCACTTGACCACCGGGCGAATAGTAATCCAATTAAATGATCGCATAATGTGATAGCGCTGGCAAACATTTTTTAGAGAGGGCGCTTGAAATAATCGTGGATCCGCTTAGTAATACCTAACCATACCATATATATGATATGATATTAGTAGCATATACATAAGCAGTATTAAAATACTCACCTCAAGAACCAACCTGTATCTTTTTAAGAGCCAGACGATAGAGGTGATAAATAATCCAACAGCAACCTTAAATATAAATGCAGCAGCAGGACCCATATCAAATAGCTTATCCATAAGGGGATTACCCTCCTCGGCAACCCCTGCAGCCAGCGCCCGCAGTGTGAATATATAATCAGCCGCGTTAAAGAGATTAAATAGGAGTAAAAGTACTATTAAGGAGCGATAATTATGTCTTAAATAAAAGGCTCCACGCCTAAACACCCTGCGATAGAGCCCCTTATTCTTTTCACTATTCAGTCTTCTATCAAAGCCTTCGCGCCTTTCCCACAGCCTGAAGCTCACGCCCCTCTGGCGGCGCTCGGCTACCCGCCGATCTTTACCATAATTAGCGCAATCCTTACACGCTATGTCACAATCCTTATCGTTCACCTTCCCGATATAGCATACATAGTTATCCAAAAATACACCTCCGATGATCAACCGGCCCTCTCAGCTCGAAAGGCCGGGATAAAAAGACAGCCGTTTATAATGTAGCTAACATACCTGATGTTTTCCACTGGCCACAAAGGGAGATCGTTTTATAGAGATGAGCCTACAACAGATGATAGTTATATCGTCAAATTGAATGGGGATATTAATAACATTTAAAGCAATCAGCGGCGAAAACAACCGGAATAAGGTAGATATTCAAGAGGAAGCCATGCCGTTTCCGGAACCTTTGAAGAAATATCCCGATCTATTTAAAAAGCGAACCGTTAAGGGGCAGCGCGTTACTAATCGTTTCCCTACCTTAAACATCGAAGAGCCTCCTCAATTTGACCCCGATACGTGGACATTAGCGGTGGAAGGGCTTGTTAAAAAACCACGGGTATTTTCATGGGAGGAATTTTCAGCCTTGCCCACAGAAGAACAGGTGAGTGATTTTCACTGCATAACTGGGTGGAGTAAGATTGACAATAATTGGCAGGGAGTCAGGCTGCAAACGATCGCCGAAATTGTTAAACCGCTCCCCGAGGCCACATTCATTACCTTCTCAACTGCCGACAAGGGATACTATGATTGGCTTACGATCGAGGAGGCCTTTTATCATGACGTT
>DASQQM010000069.1:0-3824 GCA_035643475.1 Anaerolineae bacterium
GAGTGGCAGAGGTGTCGTAATCTATACAGGTGCCAATGTAAAAAGGGCTTTCTTGAGTGACGGCGTTAGGGAGATTTCCTTTGAGAACCCGGAGGGTGAGATCATCGTTGGTGCAAAAAAAATATTTGTCGCTGCCGGTAGGCGCCCGTTAATGGATAACCTTAACCTTGAGGATATTGGCGTAGAGAGCAGTAAAGAAGGGATTAGGGTAAACGAGTACCTGCAAACAACCGTCGGAAACATTTTTGCGGCAGGCGATGTTATCCCAGGACCCCAACTGGCTCAAGCGGCGGCATATGAAGGAGACCTCGCGGCAATGAACGCACTTGGCGACAAGAAAGCTGAGGTTAGTTATAGGGTTATTCCGAGAGCTATCTGGAGCTATCCCATAATCGCAAGCGTAGGCATAACCGAGGATGAGGCAAAAGAGCGAGGTATAAAGTATACCGTCGAGGAATCTGCTTTTGCGGGTCTTGGAAGGGCTCTCACCAGCGGTGAGCGCCTTGGTTTTGTAAAAGTGATCGCCAACCCTGATACTGAAGAAATTATAGGCCTTCATGCTATCGGTCACCATGCCGATGAGATAATTCATGAAGGGGTTATAGCAATGCAATCAAGGATAAAAGTATCCGACCTCGCTCAGGCGATCCATTGCGAGTTAACTATGTCTGAGGGGCTTGGGAATGCCCTTATCGATCTTAACGAGTCGATTAAAAGAAGAAAGCACATGGCTGCATAGTGACCTCAGAGAGCAAGGTCCCATCGAGGTCAAGCGCAACTAACTTATAACCCACACTACATTCTCCTTATCTACCACCAATCCATCGGCCAGGTTATCCTAGGTATTTCCTTGCTAAACCAAGCAGCCCCTCACTGAGAAATATATCTACTATCTCCCGTTTCCTCGATACATCGTAAGCTGATCGCCTGTTTGAATCGGAGAGCACCTCATACGCCTCGCGTATCTCCATCCACTTGCGGGTTGCGGCCTCCTTCTTGTCGGCCGGGTTCTTATCAGGATGGTGTTTTAGCGAGAGCACTCTATATGCCTTATCAATTACCTCTTTTGAGGCCTTGGGGTCAACCTCCAGGATCCTGTAATAATCGGGCAGATATTTTCCCACGCGTCCCCCATTTTTCTCAATAAAATGAATTATATTCTACTACCATTGTAGCCCACCAGCTATTGCAGTTAGCAGATAACGCATTAGCCAGCACCTATCACATTTAATCCAGCATGTTTAACCGCAGCACTATACCAAAAACTTGTGAATACAGTATAATTTAGGATGTTGCAAGCTGCGTGAGAATACGGGGGCCTGAATATAGGCTAGGATATAGCACCCCTTTTAGATTTTAACCCCTAGCCTTGTGCTTTTACCAATATTGTAAAGGTGGATATAATGCGAATTATTGAAGGGTTCAAGAACTTCGTCAGAAACGAAGATCCGATCGTCTGGAAAAGCTTGATCATAGCTTCAGCTCTTACGCTCGCTTTCTACGTCTTCGTGCTCATCTATACCAGGTAGATGCTCCAACCATGCGAGTCTCATAACCATTGAACATGGTGTAGCGCTACACCATGTTCTTCTACTGCAATCCTTTCGGGGAGAAGTTCAAGTAAGCTGACATTGCGAGCAATAAGAAGCGGGAGCGAGCGCAGGAGCGGCAAAGTCGGTGGCTATGCCACATCGATTTTGGCCCTCCGAAGCGAGCTGTAGTCCAGAGCCTGTCCTGAGCGTACGCGAAGGATCTGCAGCCTGGAGGCGAGCTGAACGTGGCAAGCGTAGAAGTGTAGGGTGATCTCCCACGCCACAGATATTACCATTAGAGGATAAAAATAGTAATAGTAATATAGGTTACCCTATATCTGCCCAGCGGTGCTAAGATAAGGGCCAAGAGGCTCGGCCCTACAATTAGATCTATTTATTAACATCCGCCTTCGCGTGGATTATGATGTGATATCAATCAGCAAGCCTGATCAGATAATCGTAAGCGGATAGTGCCGCCTTAGCCCCCTCGCCTGCCGCCACTATAATCTGCTTTCCGGGAATATCGGTTACATCACCCGCAGCAAAAAGTCCCTCTGTGCTTGTATGGTCGCCGCAATCAACCTTTATCTCCTGCCGGTCGTTAAGGTCGACAAGACCAGTAACAATTTTGGTATTTGGCTCAGAGCCTATCTCTACAAACACTCCTCTTACGGGTAGCTCGACCTCTTCTTCGGTCTTTTTCGACCTTATCCTGAGCTTTTCAACGAAAACTTCGCCCTCAATCGCAACGATATCGTAACCTTTATAAATTTCGATCTTCTCGGCGTGCTGTACGCGCTCCTGGAGAATAGGATCGGCACTCCAGCCGGCTATCGATACCGAGTACACCTTACTCGCAATTCTTAGGAGCTGCTCAATGGTGCCGAGCGCCGCGTTGCCTCCACCGATAACCGCAACATCCATCTTTGCAAAGAGCGGGGCATCGCAGGTGGCGCAGTACGTTATTCCCCGCCCAATGAACTCTTTTTCGCCAGGAACCCCTAGGCGGCGTGGCGACCTACCGGTAGCTATTATCACGCTCTTCGCCTGAACTTGCTCCCCTCCTTCAATGTGTATGGTAAATATCCGGTCTTCCCTCGTTACCTTCTCCACCGATGCTAATTCTATAGGGATATTAAACTCTCTCACCTGGTCCTCAAACTTAGACATAAGCTCGGGCCCCGAGATGAGGCTGTAGCCCATGTAGTTCTCAATACCCACACTCCAGGCCGCAAGCCCACCTACAGTACTCGAGTATAAAACGGAATCGACCTTCTTTCGCGCTGCGTAGACCGCAGCGGTCATTCCCGCCGGTCCGGCTCCAATAATCACTAAATCTCGCAACATACCCCCCCAGGTTACCTTGCCAGGGCTGCTTGTAAGCGCGCCCGGTCGTAGCCGATAATAACCTCCCGTCCATCAATAACGGTTACCGGTACACCCAGCTGGCCAGATACCTCAACGAGCTCATTTACCTTGCCCGGGTCTGCCGCTAGGTCGATCTCCTCGTACTCCACAGCTTTTTCCAGAAGAAACTTCTTAAGTAACGAGCAGTATGCGCATGTCGGCGTAGTATATATTTTTATGCTCGTTGCCATTCCCTTTACCTCCTGAGATTATTTCAATTTAACAATCCATTTAAACCTCTCTATGCGGCGGGCCTTTTCACGCCGTGAACATGAAGCTCATTTAAGACATCCACCACACCGGGTACGGAGAACGCCACGTATTCGGCGATTCTCTTCTGGGTGAAATTTGGGACTTCTCCCGTCAGCGTAACGATCCCATCCGATACATCAACATTCATCTCCGTCAAATCAAGCCTTGTATTTTTGAGTAGCGCAGCCCTGACATCGCGCGCTACCTCGGCATCAGCAATCTTCATCTCCGGTTTTACCGTGAGGTGGTTCACCACATCGATTACTCCGGCAATCCAGCGCGCATCGTTCTCGGCCTCCTGCTTCTCCACCCTCGAATTTACCGTTCCCCTTAAGAATACCACACCATCTATCGTTTCTGTGCTTATCCTCGTCTCATCAACCCAGGCATCGAGTTCCAGGTTTTTCCTCACATCCTCCGTTATCTCCTCATCGCTTTTTGCAATCGGAGGGACTACGCTAATGCTATTTACGACATCCTTCACGCCCCTAACCCTACCTGTAATATCCTCTGCTAGTAGTTTTTCGTTGTACGTATCTACTTGGCCATCAAGGACGACGACGCCAGTTTCGTCAGCACTTACCCTGATCATAGAGTGATCGATACGCGTATCTGAAGCTAGTGCCCGTTCAA
>DASQQM010000070.1:0-6638 GCA_035643475.1 Anaerolineae bacterium
GAAAGGATTTGGGCGTCTTTACTATAAATAATGCTAACCAGGGAAGCGTGGTAAAAGTATCCGGCTCGGGCATGCTTACCTTTAAGCTTATCCAGCAGCCAGTAACGGCGAGAAAATGCACCCAAATAACTATTCGCGATAAGAATAACACCATAATAAAGACGATCTCAAACCCGACTGCACGCGCGATTACCTGGACGACCTCCGCCCCAACGAGCGATACGTTTTATGTAGTGAAATTCGTCTTTGCAAAGACCTATAATACCGATTACTCGCACGTCTGGGCCAACCCGATCTTCGTGGACAGGCTATAGGAAAGCGAAATGGAGCAAAACGAGCGACAGGTTGGCATTTTGGGGAATCTCCCAACCTGGCGAGAGGCGAGATGGTGGATTATCGTAGGGGCAGCATACGGCCCGCTGTCACTCTATATTATTTTGGTCTGGCCAGTTACGAGGGAGGCGCTACACAATGTAGCGCCTCGACTTGTGTTTTGGCTTATCATTCTCTCACCCGCTGGATGGACGCTCTTACTTCTCTCAATAGTATGGCCAGGGTCCCCCGGCCGTAGCGAAGCCCTGGTGCCCGCGCTTTTCCTAAGCGCCGCCCTTGGCGGTCTGGCTGGCTATGTCCTGCGGGCTATCCTTAAGGCTGTTATAAGGCGCTAATCTGGAGATGCTCATATCAGCGATCGTTGGCACTGCGCACCTTGGCTCGTATGCCGCGGCGCGGCGAAGAGAGCGGGAATCAACCAGATAGTAGACAACCAAGGCCGAAGCTGCAAGGTTGTCTTTAACTGGCTGGTGTATTACCTTTTCGGGCTACATGGGAATATTAGTAGTATGCAGTCTCAAGAGATCAAAGCACAGTCCAAAGAGATCGAAGGGGGCGTGAACGCGAGCACAAGGTGCCTGGATTGGAGGACTATCGATCATGCTATGGGGCTTTGTTTTTCTGGTGGCTGGCCGGTGCACCGCTTTTCCCGTAGGAAAGTAGCTAGGTGGGTGTGATTCCTTAGAATATGGAAACGATCTTTGAGACTATACTTAGATACGATACTTTAATTTTTCGGGCTATCAACAATCTTTCAAATCCAGTGCTCGATGTTCTGGCTTTATTCGTAAGCCTTCCCGGAGAGGCTGGCGCGTTTTGGATATCTTTAGCCTTGATTGTCCTTGTATTTGGTAAAAGTGAATATAGGATATACGGTTTGCTAGCTTTAGTAGCCATGTTCGTATCCGACCTTGTAATCGCGCACACCATAAGGGTTATTCACTTTAGACCCCGTCCCTTCATTGGGCTGGAAGATGTCCATCAGCTAGGGCCAGCTTGGCGGGGAAGTTCTTTTCCCGCTGCTCATGCCGATAGCTCATTTGCCTGCGCCTTTGTTCTAGGGAAGGGTCTTGAAAGGGCTAAAGTCTTTTTGTATACCTTTGCAACGTTAAGTTCGCTCTCACGAATCTATTTAGGGATGCACTACCCCTCAGATGTCATCGCCGGAGCACTCGTCGGGCTTTTCTCGGGTTTCTTAATCATTCGTTTATACGGTTACTACATTGCCAGAAGAAATCGCTAGTATACTGGCGGCTGGCGGGGACGTTCCTCAAATTCTACAGATTCTCCAAATACTTGGACAATTTGAGGAGCGCCCCGTTCCATTCCCGGCATTGCCACCAGAGCCCCTCGGCAAAGGATAACTGGGGATTTTGCGACTGAGCCTAATAGACTTATTAAAAGTTTAGAAATTACTTGAGCTCTAGAGATATCCTCCTCTAGGTTCAGGTAACTCTTTATACTCGGGAGAGCTATGTATCATGTCTTCAATCAATTGAATAAGCTCTCTCAGCTGCTGGACTTCCAGGCTATCATTTATGTACTTATCATCCCAATGGAGCTGCTTTGTCCTGCCTCCATCTCTAACCATAAAATAGTATGAGCTAAAAGGCTCGTATTCTCCGATAGTGGGAGCATTGGGTAGTCTTAGAAGACTCAACAGGATATTTGGCTTAGAGCTAAACTCATCAGGATAGTTAAAGAAATGTATTTCTATCATTTTCTCGCGGATTTCTGCAAGCTGCTCCTTGCTTAATTCAAGATCAATTATTATAGATTCCTCTACGACCATATCTTTCTTGTATTTGCCATTAGAAGTATCAAGTATATTTTTAGCGCCTACACCATACCGAAATTCTAATGTAAAATCTTGAGATGGTTCCTTCGGATAGGCATTACAGGCGCCTAAAACAAAGGGGATAAGAAGAATACATATAAGAGCGAGAAGCTTGCTTTTCATCGATGGCACTCCTTTCATATACTTTAGACGAGGATGCTTGATTTATAGTTCCACAAAACCAATCCTAAGCATGGCTTACCATACACGAGCACAATCTACTTTGCCAAAGGTACCTATAGTGAACAAGGGACAGATTCTTGATGCATACGGAGAATTACCCATGAGCTTCATCGAAAACGCTGGCCAGGCCAACCCCAGCGTGAAGTACTATGCTCGGAGCTCTAACTGCGGGATTTACTTTACGAAGGATGAAGCGGTGGTCTCCTTAATAAAGGAGACAAAACCTGTTCGCGGTGTTGCCTTGGCCTTGAAGTTCCTTGGGGCCAGCCCAGGTGTCAAGCTAGAAGGGCAACGAGAGGGCACAGCGAAGATAAACTATCTCGTCGGAAATAATCCGACAGCGTGGAAAACCGGGCTGCCCACACACGAGGAGATCCTCTATAAGGACCGGTGGACAGGGATTGATGCAGTCTTTAAGGGAGATAGGGGGCAGCTCAAATACGAGTTTATCCTTAAGCCGGGCGCCAGCATAAACGATATTAAGCTTGTCTACCATGGAGCAGATAGCCTGTCGTTGGATAAGATGGGAAACCTTCTGATCAAAACCCCGCTTGGCGTGCTCACCGACGAGAAGCCTACTAGCTATCAGCTGATCAATGGCAAAAAGGTGCCGGTTAAGAGCGGTTTTGTTCTAGAACGACAAGATGGTAGAAATGCCTTCGGCTTTACGGTTGAAGGCTACGATCCTCGCTATCCCCTCATCGTTGATCCTAGCCTCACGTATTCCACCTTCCTGGGAGGAACCGCCGGTGACAGCGGTATAGCCGTTGCCATCGATGCTGCGGGCAATGCCTACGTGACGGGGGCGACCCAGTCCCTTGATTTTCCCGTCACCCCGGGGGCCTTTGACCGCACGCATAACGGCGGCGCCGAGGGGGGTGATGTTTTTGTTGCCAAGCTAAATACTGAAGGCACCAGGCTTGTCTATGCCACCTACCTCGGGGGAAGTGAAGGCGAGCTCGGTCGTAGAATTGCCGTGGACGCCGCAGGCAACGCATATGTTGCTGGGGCGACGTCGTCCACGAATTTCCCTACTACGCCTGGGGCTTTTGACCGGACGCACAATGGTGGCGACGAGGCCGGCTCCGATGCATTTGTGGCCAAGCTCGATGCCACAGGGGCAAATTTACTCTATGGAACGTTTCTTGGGGGAAGCGGAGATGAGTCTGGTAACAACCTGGCTATTGATATTCCAGGCAATGCCTATATAACGGGATCGACTGCCTCCACTAACTTTCCTACTATAAGTGCTCTTGATTCATCGCTCAACGGCGGCGCCGATGTCTTCGTGACTAAACTTAACACCGCGGGATCACGCCTACTCTATTCCACCTATCTTGGGGGAGGTGGAAATGATTTCGGTCTGGGTATCGCCGTGGACTCTAACCGCAACGCTTACGTGGTAGGGGGCACCGCCTCCGCTAATTTCCCCACCACAACAGGATCCTTTGATACATCATTCAACGGCGTGGAAGACGTGTTCGTAACCAAGCTGGACCCCACCGGAACCAGCTTTGCCTATAGCACGTTTCTTGGGGGAAGCGTCGAGGATTCCGGTGTCGATATTGCTGCGGATCCCAATGGTAACGCCTACGTAGTGGGGTTTACCTTCTCTATCGATTTTCCAACTACCCCCGGATCGTTTGATACCTCGTTTAACGGTACGGGCGGCGCCTTGGGCGAGGGGGATGCTTTTGTAGTCAAGCTCGATACCAGAACGCTGCAACAGCAGGTCCAGCAACTCATCAATCAGGTGCAAACACTTGTCACTGCTGGTACGCTGACACCAGCACAGGGCAATGTATTGATAGCTCGGTTGCAGTCAGCAACAGCGCAACTTAATCAAGGCAACGCAGATGCGGCAATAAGTGAGCTTCGTGGATTTATAGATCGGGTTAAGGATTTTACCACTACAGGCACGCTTTCCCGGGCGCAGGCGCAACCATTAATCGATGCGGCGCTCGATATCGTCGCAAATCTTCTCGAACCGACCTTCCCAGATGTGTCAAAAACGCTCTTCGCGTTCGGTGCGATCGAGTTTCTGGTAGATGAGGGAATTGTAAGTGGGCGAACGAATGGAAGATTTGATCCCGGAGCTGCGATCACCCGGGCGGAGTTTACCAAGATAGCCGTCTTGGCAGCTGACCTTACGCCTATCACAACCCCCACTCCGAGCTTTCCCGACATAAGTGGCCACTGGGCAGAGGGCTTTATCGAAGCTGCCAGGCAAGCTGGAATTGTCAATGGCTACCCCGATGGCACCTTTAGGCCCAACGCCAGAATCACCCGGGCAGAAATCACTAAAATTGTCGTTGAAGCAGGAGACTTTACCATCGATACAAGCGGACCAGGCTTTCCCGATGTACCGGCCGACCACTGGGCTCGTGACTTTATCCTGACTGCGGCAAACAACAACATAGTGCAAGGATTTCCGGATGGCACCTTCCGTCCAAATGCCAATGCGACCAGGGCAGAAGCGGCACAGATGGTCTTCAACTGGCTGGTGAATTGATTAAGAGTTCGCCCTTTACCATGCTCCAGCCCCTAAAGTGCTGCAAAAGCAGATAGATGCACGTCTATGGTAAAGGCATCTACGCTCCAGTGATTATAGCGGCTGGCTTATCGGAATAAAGATTATATGGTGCTCATATGGTTAGAGTTCATCGCGGTCTCGGCCGTAATCGTTTACTTTGGCTACAGGCTCTCCAAATACGGCGATGTGATTGCCGAGCGAACTGGGCTTGGGCGTGTATGGGTCGGCACTATATTGCTAGCCACAGTTACATCCCTGCCCGAGCTTTTTGCGGGGTTAAGTGCCTCGGCCATAGTCAAAGATGCGAATATTGCAATCGGCAACTCGATCGGCAGTTCTGCCTTTAATGTTGCGATCGTTTCTGTCGCCGATCTAGTCTCAGGACCGGGAGCCATATTGGTAGCCGGGATGGCTGGGGTTGAGGTCCTCGCTGGCTTCAGTATCGTGTTGATCACCCTAGCCAGCGCAAGTCTGGTTCTAGCTCAGTTTATTAGTCTACCTGCATTTGCCGGTATCGGTATCTATACGCCTGCAATTTTCATTATTTACCTTTTAGGCGCTCGGGAAGCTTTTCTCTATGAAAGAAAAACCCTCCCCAGGGACGTTGAAGAGATAGCTAAAGAGTACCGGTATGAGCATATCCAGCTACGAACTGCGGTTATGCAATATATTTTGAGTGCGGTGGTAGTGATTGGCGCCGCGCTGCTTCTGCCGACTATCGGAGAGCAGATTGCCATTCGTACTGGCCTCGGGACAACCTTCATCGGGGCAGTGTTTATCGCCTTTACGACGTCATTACCAGAAGTTGTGGTATCGATAGCTGCCGTAAGAATCGGCGCTACTGAGCTCGCACTTTCAAACCTGTTCGGTAGCAATATGTTTAACATAGCTATCGTTGGGTTTGACGATATATTTTTCCGTCAAGGACCGATTTTAGGGGCGGCCTCAGCGAGTAACGCCGTAACCGGTCTTTTTGCAATTCTAATGACTGCTCTTGTAATCGCCGGTCTGAATTACCCATATAAGCGTGGATCGAGAACCCGTTTAAGCTGGGAGACGGCAACAATCCTTGCGCTTTTTATCATAAGTACGGTTACAATATTTTACATTACATAAAAATAAGGCTATACGTTATTAATAACATATAACCTTATTAGCTTTATACTCAGATCAATATGCGAATCGTTGCCCCTCAGCTGGATAACCCAGTTCGCTTAGCTTTGCTTTTATGCTCTCTTCGCTGACCAGGTCAGAATCGTAATCCACCATTACTTTTTTGGTCTCGACATCGACGGATACGTTATCGATTCCCTCCACCGACTTTAGACCATTGGTAATAGCCATAGCGCAATGCATGCATGATATAGCCGGTGCGGTTAATGTTGAGGCTATCTTTGACATGAGCAACATCCTTTCCTTTTTGCTTCTCACCAATTTACCACATACCTACTGGGGTTTACTAGGTTTTATAATACGGGGGTATATTGAGCTACAGCCCCCGGGTCTCAGAGGGAATTCTAGCTAATGTGAGTATCATAAATTTAAGTACCTCTAATTCTACTACTTAACCCTAAGTGACCATAAGTTATAGGAGTACCTTTTATTATCTAAAAAGGAGACCTCCTTTGCGGTAGAAGTCTCCTTTCATCAGCTAAGGATTTGCAGCTTATCACCATCATACGTTACTTGTTATTGTATTTATTTAACTGAAATGGTAATTGGCCTTGTTTGTAGCTTCGGCTTCAGCCCTAA
>DASQQM010000071.1:0-2222 GCA_035643475.1 Anaerolineae bacterium
TCTTCTTAATCAACCTTCCATTCGGCTACTGGAGAGCAGGTAAGGAGCGCTTCTCAAGGGGCTGGTTTTTAGCCATACACTTACCTATTCCGGCGGTCGTTCTGCTTCGCCTGGGGTTTGGCTTCAGCTGGGCTATCCTCCCGTTCACTATCCTCGCATTTACCGCAGGACAGTATGCCGGAGGACTATCCCGTTCGGTCCTGGATAAGTAATCCTACTACTCCATCACGCATTATGTGACCTCTAAGATAGTAGAAATTAGATCGAACAATAGAACAATAGATCATTAGACCGCAATGGAACAGGCTTCCATACTATATAACCAATTCATTTTCCATCTTCTATCTTCTACGTCTATTGCTCAATTGTTCTATTGTTCCATTGCTCTGTACAGCGTCACAGAAGTGACGCTGTACTAAGGCCTATACTCCTTACTGCCGTAAACGTATGAATACGGATAGTCCATAGCGTTACTCACCAATCCATTTCTTACCGGATTTTCAAATATAAAAGTAGTAGCTTCTTTGACCTCTTCATCCTGCAGGCGGTATTCCTTAAAATCAGCCTGCCATATGGGACCTGTGCACCCACCCTTGCACATAATGTACTCAAACCTGAACCTGAGCAGGTTAATGAAATCGCCTACCAGCAAATTGCCGGGTTGACAGAGGATATGGGCATGATCGGGCATAATGCAGAAAGCAAAGAGGTTGTATTTGTGAAGAACAATCGTCTCAAATATTAAATACGCGAAGTTGTTGCAGTTACCGGCAGAAGTAAAAAGTGGCTCTCCATTATATGTCAAAAGAATGATATGGTAGGCAATCGGCATTGGGAATATGTTGCTAGGATTATCCCCTATGCCATACCCTAGTATACGGTTCCCCTCCATAAAATACTACATTAACGTAATTGTATGCAGTGCGCAATATCTGGGAGAAATTTTTTAATAATTATTCGATCTATTGAACTTATAGTCGTATTATGCGGTTAGTCTAAGGGTGGTCGCCCACATCATAAATGCAGGTAGAAGATGAAGGATACCTTAGTTATCCAGCAGGTCTTTTAAATAGACCCTAAGTTCAGAACCGAATTCTTCATTCATGAGGGCGAGCTCAATCGTCGCCTTTATCCAGCTGAGCTTATTCCCTATATCGTACCGTGGGCCGGTCACCTCAAGTGCGTATATCTCCTCCTCTTCAAGGAGTAACTTTAAGGCATCCGTTAATTGTATTTCCCCGCCCAATCCCGGCTTTGTCTCGGCGAGCATCCTGAATATGCCCGGCGTGAGCACGTACCTTCCAAGCAGCGCAAGATCCGACGGGGCCTCTTCCGGGGCTGGCTTTTCGACTAAATCGGTAATTCTATAGAGGTGATCACCGACCTTTTCCGCCTCTATGACCCCATAGTGTTTAACCGCTTCCTTTGGAACGCGTTCGACGGCAACGATGGATGATCCAAACTCGTTATAGGCATTTATTAATGCCTTCGTGCATGGGTTATCACTCAGGGTTATCGCATCGCCTAAGAGTACCGCAAACGGGTTATTGCCGATATGCTTCTCTGCACAGAGCACTGCGTGCCCCAAACCGGCAGCTATCTTCTGTCGCATATAGTGGATATCCGCGAGTTTTGCAATAGTCTCAAGCTCAGCCAGCGCATCGTGATCGTTCTTCTTTTTTAGTACCGATTCAAGTTCGAACGAACGGTCAAAATGATCCTCAATAGCCCGTTTACCGCGGCCGGTGATTATTAAAACGTCATCTATTCCCGATGCGACGGCCTCCTCTACCACGTACTGGATAGTGGGTTTGTCGACAACCGGGACCATCTCCTTCGGCTGTGACTTCGTGATGGGAAGAAACCTTGTTCCAAGACCCGCCGCCGGGATTACTGCTTTTCGCACCTTTCTCAAACTGTAATTTCGTATATCAGCCACTTAGACCTTACTCTCCTTATGTACGTGTTTCCCTATATATTCCTCAAGTGCACTCTCCCAGAACCGCATGGGATCGCCGATGGTTAGCTCAAGCGCAAGATTTCTTAGAGCTGAGTACGCAGGCCTTTTTGCCGGCCGATTTATCTGCTCGGTGGATATCGGCTCGATAGTCACATCACGCTTTCCGCTCAACTCAAGTATCTTTTTGGCAAACTCATACCAAGATACTTCGCCCTTATTGACCATATGGTATATACCATAATTTCCACTTTTAATGAGCATT
>DASQQM010000072.1:0-6083 GCA_035643475.1 Anaerolineae bacterium
TAGAATAAAGCACTTTTATAATACGCAAGACAAAGAGAATAGTACCTGGCTTGACGATAATCAAGCCAGGTACTTATTTTTATGGGATAACTTTAAAAGTTAGTTATAATATAATAAGTGCTATTGAAAATCACTTAGAATCAGGAGGCGCCAATTGAAGGAAGAGGTTATTGATAAGAGCGATGGCACAGCGATGGAAAACGCAGATGAATTGATTGAAGAAACAATCGTAAAGTACGAGAAGTATGTGAATCCGGGCTTTGCCCATCTAATGAGGTTCTTGGGGACCACTCTCGAGGTGAAAACCGAAGGCGCATACATGTACGATATAAAAGGTCATAGGTACCTGGATTTTCTGAGTGGTCACGGGGTATACAACCTAGGCTACCGCCACCCAAAAGTTGTGGCGGCAGTTGAGGATCAATTAAAAATGATCGCACAAACAAGCTCCCGGACTATATTAAATAAACCTTTGGCGGATCTGTGTGAGCGATTGGCAAATATTACGCCAGGCGATCTTACCTACTCCTTTATAGGCAATAGCGGAACCGAGGCGGTTGAGGGCGCGTTAAAACTTGCTCGTGTTGCCACGGGCAAGCCAAAGATCATAGCAACAGAAAACGGTTTCCACGGAGAGTCCATGGGCTCCCTTAGCGCAAGTGGCAGATCCATTTACAAGGATCCGTTTAAACCGTTAGTTCCCGAGTTCGACCATGTACCGTTCGGCGATATCAACGCATTAAAAGCCGCGATTACCGATGATACAGCCGCAGTAATAATCGAGCCGATTCAAGGAGAAGGTGGTGTCATCTGTCCTCCAGATGGCTACCTAAGGGACGTAAGGAACCTGTGCGATGAGACAGGAATATTATTTATCCTTGACGAGATACAGACCGGCATGGGAAGAACCGGTAAGTTGTTTGCTTGCGAATATGAAGGTGTCACCCCAGACATAATGACTCTGGCAAAAGCGCTTGGCGGGGGAGTAATGCCAATCGGTGCCTTTATAGCGACGCCTAAAGCGTTTGCTCCATTTGAAGAAAACCCGTTGCTTCACACGTCAACCTTCGGTGGGAATCCCCTGGCATGTGCTGCCGCGAATGCGACAATCGACATAATCCTGGAAGAAGACCTACCAAAGCAAGCTGCAGAAAAGGGCGAGTACCTCCTGGCTAAGTTACAGGATATGAAAAACGAATTTCCTGGTATAATCACTGACGTTCGTGGGAAGGGCCTCATAATAGGTCTCGAGTTTGCAGACGAAGGACTTGTTGGTAGCACGATCTTCGAGCTTGAGCAAGAAGGCATATTAGTACTCTATATGTTAAACAATCCAAAGGTAATCCGCCTTGAGCCACCTCTAATTATTACGTATGAGCAAATGGATTTTATGTTGAATGTTCTGTTTGACGCAATAGACAAGTATAAGTCGCTTGTTGAATAATACGAAGCAGGAGGGATTGCTGTGCCGTTAGTTGAAGAATCGATTGAGATTACCATGGACCCGATGGAGCTATTTCCTATCGTTTCGGACTTTGAGAAATACCCTGAAATAATGGATGCTGTGAAGCAGGTAACTATTCTTGAAAGAGGTGATGGGTATTCTGTTTCGGAATGGATAAATGAAGCGGCCGGCCGTGTGATTAAATGGACAGAAAAAGACTATATTAAGCCGGCAGAAAACAGGATAGACTTCGAGCTTATTAAAGGCGACTTGAAAACTTACAACGGCTTCTGGCACCTGGCGAGCAACGGATCTGCGACGAAGGTTGTAGTCAGCATTAATTTTGAATTCGGTGTTCCTATGTTGGCACCATTGCTGCATCCACTGCTCGCAAAATTACTTAGGGAGAATTTAAGGCAAATGCTCGAAGCCCTAAAGAAAAGGGCCGAGGGATAATAAATAGTCCACTCCGAGGTATGACAAGATGGTAGTAAACCTGCCTAATGTACTTACAATATCAAGATTGTTACTTGTCCCTGTTTTTGCTTACGCATTACTGGCGGATAATTTTTCACCACGCTGGGTCGCAGCGATTGCATTCGGTATAGCGGCGATTACTGATTGGCTTGACGGATTTGCCGCCAGGAGGCTAAATCAGGTAACCGAATTTGGTAAGATCGTAGATCCACTGGTTGACCGCATATTAATAGCCTCGACTGTGCTTATCTTCTACGTAAAAGTGAGCGATATCATCCCTTTTTGGGCGATCGCCATAGTCTTGAGTAGGGACCTTATTATGGTAATTGGCTGGCTATATATGTCACGTATTGGCAGGCGCATGCAAGTAATACGATCTGGAAAGCTCACGACGACGGTTTTGATGGTAGCGCTCTTTCTCGTATTCGCTAATATCCAGCTGGGCTCAAGCATCGTAAATACAGCGGGCCTATGGCTTTTTTATACTGGTGTAATTCTCTCGCTGGTTTCAGGTTTGAATTATCTTAAGTTGGGAACAACTATATTACTAAGCAACCAACCGAAGAACTAACTTCGCGAACGGTGAGAGAATCTAGAGTGCAAAAATGCCATTGAATCCTGCACTTTAACTACCTTATTTCATTTTAATTGGGGTGATATAACCGCACATGAATACCAGAGGCAATGGCAAGGGAAGCATACAACTAAGCTGGCTTGGTCATTCTATGTTTCTCTTAGAGGGAAGCGATGGTGTGAAAATAGTAACCGATCCATATAGCGGGAAGACGGGGTATTCGGTTCCTAAAGTAACCGCCGATATCGTTACTATCAGCCATCACCATTATGATCATGATAATATCGGTGCCGTCGGTGGCTCACCGAAAACTGTAGAATCACCCGGAAACTTTGAGTTCGGAAGCACGATAATAGAAGGAATCCAGTCATATCACGACGAAGTAATGGGGGAGAAACGAGGGAAAAACGTAATCTTTAAAATCTTCTTAAATCAACTAATCATAGCTCACATGGGCGATTATGGGCAGCCTAAGATGATGGATGAGCAATTGGATGCATTAAGGGGGGTCGACATCCTCCTTATACCGGTTGGGGGAACCTATACCATAGATGCCGAACAGGCGGTTGAAGTTGTGCAAAGAGTTGAGCCCAAAATTGTTGTTCCAATGCACTATAAAACCAGGGATTGTGTTATTAAAGTTGCTTCAGTCGAGCCTTTCCTCCAAAGGGTGTCCATCGTAAAGCGCAAGGAGGGTAGTGTACAGGTATCGGCCTCAGAGATCCCAGGCAAAACAGAGGTTTGGGTTATGGAATATATATAATAGGTAATTTTTAAACGATGGTATTCTTGCTACTAAGGGAGGTAACAAATGAAGGCAGTCGTTATGGCTGGCGGTGAAGGAACAAGACTCAGACCACTGACAAGCAATCAACCTAAGCCTATGGTGCCGATATTAAATAGGCCGGTCATGGATTACATCCTTGACCTGCTTCGCGATCACGAATTTATAGATGTAGTTGCCACACTGCAATTCCTTCCGCAGCTTATAAAGAATTACTTTGGTAAAGGAGCCGATCACGGCATAAACCTAGAATATTCGATAGAGGACTTTCCCCTAGGAACAGCGGGCAGCGTCAAGGAGGCAGAAAATTTCCTCGATGAAACATTTATCGTCATAAGCGGCGATGCACTCACCGATTTCGACCTCACGAGTCTGATGGAATTTCACAAACGAAAAGGCGCGATGGTGACCATCGCGCTAAAAAGAGTCGAGAATCCCCTTGAGTTTGGCGTTGTAATTACGGAGGAGTCGGGGCAGATAGAGAGATTTCTGGAAAAGCCGACATGGGGTCAGGTATTTAGCGATACTGTAAATACCGGTATCTATGTCCTGGAGCCAGAAATATTTAAGTATATACCTAAAGGCGAGTCCTTTGATTTCAGCAAGGACCTCTATCCAATACTCTTAAAGAAGGGCGCACCGCTCTATGGCTGTATTATGGATGGATATTGGTGCGATATTGGAAACTTTGAACAGTATGTGCAGGCCCATAAGGATATCCTTGATTTAAAATCAAAAATCCAGCCACCTGGCATACGGATGCGGGAAAACGTGTGGATTGGCGATGGTGCGGATGTTGATCTCTCCGTTGATATATCAGGGCCAGTTGCTATAGGGCAGAATGCAAAGATAGAGGCCGGTGCGGAGCTGGACGAGTACTCAGTCATTGGAAATAACGTAGTTATGATGAGCAAATCCCACACCCACAGAAGCATAATATGGGATAACTCGTACCTCGGACCGAACTCCCATATTCACGGAGCTGTCGTAGGTAAAAACTGCGATATCAAGGGTGGCGTGCGCATAGAGCAGGGAGTAGTAATCGGCGATGACTCGGTTATGGGTGAGAATGCGGTTGTTAACCACGATGTGAAGATATATCCATTCAAGAGGGTAGATGAGGGCGCAGTGGTCAATAGCAACCTCATCTGGGAATCCCGGGGTATGAGAAGCCTATTTGGGGCGAAGGGTGTAAGCGGGCTGATAAATATCGACATAACGGTTGATCTTGCGATGAAATTGGCTATGGCGTACGGGACGACGTTGAAGAAAGACTCATCCGTGGTTGTCAGCCAGGATGCAAGCAGAGCCTCAAGGATGATAAAGCGTGCGATGATTGCCGGGCTTAACACGACAGGGATTAACACCAGCGATTTACGAATAACATCGGCGTCTGTCAACAGGTTCCTTATTCAAACCAGCCAGGAAGTTGGCGGCATACATATCAGAACATCCCCGTTTGACCAGCAATCGATGGAGATACATTTCTTTGATTCGAATGGCCTCGATATTAAGGAGGGCTCTCAAAGAGATATTGAGAAGTACTTCTACCGTCAGGATTACAGGCGTGTATTTTATAACCAGATCGGTGAAACAAAGTTCCCTCAGAGGTTGATTGAGGCGTACAGGGACGCTGTTCTCGAGGCAGTCGACGTCGAAAAGATCCAGCAGCGCCGGTTTAAGGTAGTGGTTGACTATGCCTTTGGAAGCACTTCGCTTACGATGCCACACCTTCTGGAAAGGCTCAACTGTGACGTGGTCGGCCTCAACGCATATACGAGTGAAAACCAGGCCACTTTGTCACCGGAGCAATTTAGCGCCGCAACACAGCAGCTATCGCGGATAGTAGATACATTTAAGGCTGATTTCGGCGTGATGATCGATAGCGGCGGGGAGAAGATCACGATGGTAGATGATCGAGGGAGGGTGATATCATTCAACGATGCCCTCCATTTATTTACCTATCTGACATGCCAATTTGAACAGAGCGTAGGGAAAATAGCCGTACCGCTTACGGTCTCATCGGTGGTCGATGAGATTGCCGCTAGTTTTGGAAGAGATGTGATCAGGACGAAGGTAAGTACGAGGGCCATGATGGAGGCGGCCCTCGACCCAAGCGTTATATTTGTTGGAGCGCAAGGGGGTGGGTATATATTCCCACGCTTCCTCCCCGCCTATGATGGAATAGTTACCTTCTTTAAACTTATGGAATATATAGCAGCGGCGGGAAGGCCTCTTTCAGAGCTCGTAGCGAGCATGCCGTCATACTATCTAGCACATAAAAATACGTTCTGTCCATGGGACAAAAAAGGGCTGGTTATGAGGAGGCTCTTGGAACTTGCCAAAGATCAAGAAATCGAGATGATCGATGGGGTGAGGATACGTAACGGTAGTGGATGGGCTCTCGTGTTGCCCGACCCAGGTGAGCCATTGGTTCGCATATACGCAGAGGGCCAAAACCAGCAGGATGCAGATTATGAGGTCGATAGATTTGTAAGTTTTGTAAACGAAATAATTGCAAGCGGGGAGTAAAATCGGTGAATGGGTGAATCGGTTACCAGGTTACCAGGGTCCAGGGTCCAGGGATGTGGGTAAGAGACGTGGGGATAGTTACCCAGTGCCATATAGCCTGTAGTTGCCCGATTCATCGGGCGGACTCTAGCAGTGCTGCAGTTACCAGTTAATGTGGGTAAGAGATGTGGACACTACTCTATGAACTACTAACTATGAACTACTAACTCTTAGCTGTATACCTGTCATTGCGAGCCCCTCACCCACTGAAAGTGGGTGGCTTAAGGAAGGAC